>DATHNH010000101.1:0-19623 GCA_035486255.1 Solirubrobacteraceae bacterium
CGATCACGATCGAGGTGCGCCCCGCCAGAAGACGGCGCAGGCCGGCCTCGATGCGCGCCTCGGTATGGAGGTCGACGTTGGAGGTCGCCTCGTCGAGGATCAGGATACGCGGGTCGGCGATCAGCGCTCGCGCGAAGGCGATCAGCTGACGCTGGCCGGCGGATAGCTGTGCGCCTCGCTCCCCGACCTCGGTGTCATAACCCTGTGGCAGCTCGGAGATGAACTCCTCCGCGCCGACGGCGGCGGCGGCCTCACGGATCTGCTCGGACTCGGCGCCGGGGCGCCCGAAGGCGATGTTCTCGGCGATCGTGCCGGAGAACAGGAAGGCCTCCTGGGGCACGATCCCCATCTGCGAGCGCAAGGACGTGCTCGACACCTCGCGCAGGTCGTGCCCATCCACGAGCAGTCGTCCCTCGGTGGGGTCGTAGAAGCGCGCGACGAGCTTTGCCATCGTCGACTTGCCGGCTCCGGTGGCGCCCACCAGCGCCACTGTCTGACCGGGCGGGATGAGTAGGTCGATGTGCTCGAGTGCCAGCACCTCCTCGGCTTCAAGCGGTGCGGGCAGCCCGGCCTCCAAAGGCGCGCTGACTGCCTTGTCCACGTTCTTTCGTGCGCGCCTGGGCCGGTAGGCGAAGGTAACGTCCTCGAAGCGGAGCTCGCCGCGAATGCGCTCCAACGACGGGGCGCCCGGCTTGTCGGTCAGCTCCGGCTCGACGTCGAGCAGCTGGAAGATCTTCTCCAAGGCCGCCATGCCCGATTGATAGGTGGTGTAGAGCTGGGAGAGCTGCTGGATCGGTTCGATCAGGTATGCGAGCGTCGCGACGAACGCGACGACGGTGCCGGCGGTGATGTTGCCGGAGATCGCTTGGTAGCCGCCGTAGAGCACGATCCCCGCTATCGCGACACCGGAGAGCATTTCGACCGCCGGGAAGTAGGCGGCGTTGAGCCGGACGGTGACCATGTTGGCCTCGCGGTTGTCCTCGTTCAGTTCGGCAAAGCGCGCCAGGTGGCGTGGCTCCTGCCCGAAGCTGCGCACTACGCGTATGCCCGAGAGCGTCTCTTGCAGGTAGGCCGTGATCGAGCCGATCGTCTCGCGCGTGCGCCGAAACGCGCCGGCGGAGGTCAGGCGAAACCAGAAGCCCCCGAGGCCAATCAACGGCAGTATGCAGAACGTCAAGAGCGCGAGTTTCACGTCGAGGTAGAGCAGCACCGCGACCGCCCCGATGAGCGTGAGTCCGGACTGGAAGAGCGTGACGACCGAGTCGGTGACGAGGCTTTCAAGCGCCTCGACGTCGTTGGTGATGCGCGAGATCAGCACGCCCGCCGGGCGGCTCTCGTAGAAACCGATCGGCTGGCGTTGCAAGTGGGTGAAGAGGCGGATGCGTAGGTCCGCCAGCGTGCGCTGACCGACCCAGCCGACCAGGTAGGTCTGCACATAGGTCATCAGCCACACGAGCAGTGCGGCGGCGAGGAACGCGATCACGACGAGCACAAGCGTTTTGAGGTCGTGACGGTCGATGCCTTCGTCGATCGCGGCCTTTGCCAGTAGCGGCGGCGCCAGCGAGGCCGCCGTTCCCAGGACGAGCGCCGTCAACATCCCCGCTACGCGCAAGCGGTAGGGCTTCAATAGCGCCAGCAGTCCGCGCAGGTTGCGCCCGCGGCTCTCGCGACTGGCCCGGGAGCCGTCCCATTGTGCGCCGCCGCGGTGCATGCCCGGTCCCATACCGCGCCCGCCGCCGCGTCCGCCACCGGCGCCCATGCCTGCGCGGCCGCCGTGCGCGCTCATATGCCGCTCACCTCGCGCTCGCGGGTCTCGGTCGTCAAGAACACTTGCTCCGGCAGGCCGCGTTCCACGATCTCGCGGTACAGCTCGGATTCCTTCAGCAGTGCCTCGTGGTCGCCGTGGGCGACGATGCGCCCATGGTCGAGTACGACGATCTCATCCGCCAAGGCGATCGTCGAGAGGCGGTGGGCGATCACGAACGTGGTGCGGCCCGCCATCGCCTCGGCGAGCGCGAGCTTGATCGACTGCTCGGTCGAAGCGTCGACCGAGGAGGTGGCGTCGTCGAGGATCAACACGCGCGGGTTGGCGAGCAGCGCGCGTGCGATGGCCAGGCGCTGACGCTGCCCACCCGAGAGCGACAGGCCGCGCTCGCCTATCTGCGTGTCGTAGCCCTCGGGCAGGCGCGCGACGAAGTCGTGGGCCTGGGCGCGGCGCGCTGCGTCTTCGATCTCCTCGATCGAGACTGAGGCCCCGCCCCCCCGCGCGTAGGCGATGTTCTCGGCGACGCTCGCGGAGAAGAGGAAGGGATCGTCGCTGACGACCGCCACGGCCGAGCGCAGCGACTGTAGGCCGACCGAGCGCACGTCGACGCCGTCGAGCAGTACCGCACCCTCGATCGGATCGTACAGTCGTGAGATCAAGGCGACAAGACTGGTCTTGCCCGAGCCGGTGGCGCCGACGAGCGCGATCGTGCGCCCGGCCGGCACGTCGAGGTCGAGATCGTGCAGCACCGTGCGTCGCGCGGGAGCCGGCGTCGTGTGTCCATTGCGCGTGGCGGCAGCGGCGCTGTCCTGTCGCCGGTCGACCTGGGCAAAAGTGCCGACGTTCAGCTCGTCGTGCGGGTCGCTGTAGCGCAGCGTCACGCCACGTAGCTGCACGTGGCCGCTACCTGCGGGCAGCGGCGGCGCGCCGGGTGGATCGGCGAGCGTGGGCTCGCGATCGAGCACCTGGAAGATGCGCGCTCCGGAGGCGGTCGCGCGCTGAGCGAGGTTGAGCGTGACGCCGAGCGAGCGCAGCGGGCCCACAAGCATGTTGAGCAGCAGGTAGAAGGTGGTGAACTGGCCAAGCGTGAGGTGGGCGTGGATCACCGCGTTGCCGCCGAGCAGCAGCACGGCCGCGATGCCGAGCTGTGGCAGGAAGCCGATTGCCGGGTTGTAGGTGGCTTCCAGGCGTGTGGTCACCATCGCCTGCTCGAAGGTGCGCCCCACGCTGCGGCGGAAGCGCTCCAGCTGGCGCGGCTCGCGCGCGAAGGACTTGACGATGCGCACGCCGGAGATGTTCTCCTCCGCGTCAGCGGTCAATTCGGCGATGCGCTGTTGCACCTCCTGGATGGCCGGGCGCGCGCGGCGTCCGTAGCGGTAGGAGATCAGGACCACAAATGGAGCGGGGGCGAGCGAGATCAGGCCCAACCACGGATTGATCACGATCATGACGGCTCCCGCAAGCACGATCGTGAGTACGAACTGCAGGATGAACACGAGTCCGTAACCGAGGAAGAAGCGCACTGCCGGCAAGTCGACCGTTGCGCGCGACATCAGCTGACCTGTCTGTTGATGGTCGAAGAAGCCGAGCTCCAGTCGCTGCAGCTGCCGGTAGAGGCGCTCGCGCAGGTCGTACTCGACACCGAGTGATACGCGTCCGGCGATCATGCGTCGCCAGTAGGTGAAGCCCCAGCGTGCGAGCACGACCGCGATGATTGCCAGGGCGAACACCAGCAGGGTGTGGCGATCGTGCGAGCGCAGCGTCAGTTCGTGGCGACGCGCATGGCGCGCCCCGGCGTTGATTGTTTCCACAGCTTCGCCTGTGAGCAGTGGCAGCACGACGCTCATCGCCATCGCAAAGCTCGCGAGGACCCAGGAGACGATCACGCCGCGCTTGTATGGACGGAGGAAGCCGAGTAGTCGGTAGAAGGTACTCATAGTTGCTTAGTCAACTATTATTACAGGGGATGGATGTGCGTGCTCGGTGGTGTGACTACGCTCTGCTGCATGTCCGATCGGGACCCGTCGATCTCACGTTCGCCCGGCCCGAGCGCGGGACTGTGCGAGACGTGCAAGTACCGCCGGCTCGTGCCCAACACGCGCGGGTCGGTCTTCTCGCTATGCACCCGTTCGCGAACAGACCCAGCTTATCCGCGCTATCCGCGCCTCCCGGTGTTGCGTTGCGCCGGGTATGAGGAGCGGCCCGATTGAGTGTGTCCGAGTCAGTGAATAAGGGGGTCTGGCGGACTGTGTATCTGTGATACTGTGATTCACAGTGCCCAACGTCACCGTTTCAATCCCTGATGATGTCTACCGTGCGGCACGGATACGCGCCGCGGAGCGTGGCAGTTCCGTAAGCGTGCTCGTCGCCGAATACCTCGGTTCGCTCTCGCAGCGAGAGGCCGAGTTTGCGCGGCTCGAGGCTCAGCAGAGGCACGCGCAAAGTCAGATCGATCGCTTCAGCGCCCGTGACCGTCTCGATCGCGACGAGGTGCACGGGCGTGCGGTTCGTTGACACGAACGTTCTGCTCTATGCGATCTCGCGCGCTTCCGACGAGCAAGCCAAGGCGGCACGAGCCAACGAGATTCTCTCAAGCAGAGACTGCGGCCTCTCAGTCCAGGTGCTGCAGGAGTTCTACGTTCAGGCCACGCGCGAGAGTCGCACCGATCGACTGAGCCACGAGCAGGCCGTGACATTGGTCGGCTCTTTTCAACGCTTTACCGTGCAGGAGACGACCCTGGCGTTGATGCTTTCCGCCATGTCCACGAAGCAGCGATTCGACATCTCCTACTGGGATGCGGCGATCCTCGAGGCGGCTCGGGCACTCGGCTGCGATGTTGCGCTCTCTGAGGACCTGAACGACGGTCAGGACTATGCCGGCGTGCGGGTGGAGAACCCCTTTGGTGACTGCTGATATCACCGGGTTCTCGAGCGGAGGCAGAGCCAGTCGTAGCTGACGACGCTAGATGGGGTATGAGCCTCTGCACGTGAGCTACCCGCGCGGGCACTGCACGACTGTTCGCGCTTGCGCGTGGCTGCCGTCTTGGAAGGAGAAGTCGGCGTGGAAACGGAAGCCCCCGACCGGGCAGCGCTTGGGCAGCAGGATTCCGCTCGGGCGGTAGGCAACCCGCTTGCCGTGGGAACGTTCGTAGTAGGTGAGGTTGCCGCCGATCTTGACATTCACCCTGACCACCGCCACGTCGGGTCCTTCGGGGAGCCCTTCGACAAGCGGCACGCTGATCCGCAGCTGCCCCGGCAACAGCAGCGTTGACATCACGATCCGCGCTGCCACAGGGTAGGCGCCGGTGGCGCTGATCAGCAGTTTCAGGTAGCCGTTCTGCGAGGGCCCGGCCACGAGTGCGATTTCAGCGTTCTCTTCGGAGACTTCCGGGCTCACCTGGAACTCGGCCAGCGCGCTGCCCCTGCCCATGATCGAGTTTGGCGGGCACGCTTGCGGCCCGGCAGAGCCGAGCTTCGCCGCGGTGCACGTGGCAAGTCCCAGCCCGCTGTTGCCGATCCCCAGATCGGCGGGATAGTGGAAGACGATCCCGGTCAGCGGAGAGGGCAGGCTGCCGTCCGGGGTGCGCACGTCGAAGCCGAGCGACAGCGCCGAATGGGCTCCAAGGCGCTCGGGCGAGAAGCCCGCGCTGATGCTCGTGAGCTGGATGGACCAGGCGGACGTCGCGGTCAACGCGGACGACAGCGCGAGCGCGGCGAGCAGCGACACGAGCAGGCCAGGCCTCCACGTCCTGTGCACGCGCCTGCCCACGCGAGGCGCGGTTCGCCTCGCCCTCACCGGTCGCTGCACCCGCGACCCATTCAATAGCTCAATCTCCCGACTGCTTGCACGATCAGTCCGTAGCCGTGGCGATGGAAGACGCCGAACAGTTCGCCGCTGCCATGCGCGTGGGCGTAGCGACCGCTGCCGCCGACGATTTGCAGCGCCCCGCGAAAGCTAGGCGTGGGGTTGTTGGGATTGTGCAGCAGACAGGTGGCTCGTCCCTCTACCGTTCCAGCTGATGTGCGGATCGCAAAGCGCGCGGTCACGTCGGGGCTGCCGTCGTATGTGAAGTACACGCGCCCGCGGCCGGGTAGCGTGCCGGACAGGGGGCCTTCGTCGACGATCAAGGTTGCTTCGTCGCTGAGGAAGCGCAGGCTGCCTTCCTCGCGCACGCCGATCGTGCGCGAGACGTGGGCAACCGGCGTCCCTGCAGCCGGGTGCTTACCGGCCGCGGCGGGGGCGGGCAAGATTGCCTGCGCGCCGGAGACCGTCGCGGTCATGGCGAGGCCGAGTGCGAGCGCGGACCGGGCGAGGTTTCCGGCGTTCATGACGCGATCTCCAGCGTCGCGGCGGAGCACCCGCGTGGACGCGCCCCCCTGGATGCCCGCCAAGCGCGCATCGTCAGCAGCGGCACGAATGTGAGCAGTCGCAGCTCGCGGCGCAAACCGGCCAGCGCGAGCTGCGCGTGCTCACCGCGCGCCTCCGGCGCAGAGCACCAGTAAGCGACCGCGCCGGTGAGCGTCACCAGGTGGTGGGCTCCGTTGGGAAGCTCTGCCGAGAGGCGCGAGGCCTCGCGCGCGGCTCGAGCGAGCGCTTGGGCGAGCAGTGCGGGGTCCTCGTACAGGCCGGCGTAGCTCAGCTCGCCGGTCGCCAGGTCGCTCGGCCGATCGATGATGCCGTCGAGCAGCGTGACCATCGCGCCGGTGAAGAGATAGGCGGTATCGATTGCCTGCGCCTGCGCGGGAGTCGTGCGCGGGTCGGCAGCCGCCGCGATCAGCGCGTGCAGCGTAAGCACCGAGCAGGCGGCGCCGGCGGCGAATTCGCGCCACTGCAGCGTGCTGCCCTGTGCTTCGCTCCGTGCCCATTCCCCGAGCTGGGCGATTCCCAGCAGCGGGGTGGCGTGCATCCGGATCTGCGCCTGAGCACCGCGCTCGGCGCAGCGCTGTGCAAACGGCTCGATCGCCTCGCTCGCGGGCAGTTGTGCCAGTGCGTCGCGAATGGTCTGTCCAAGCTCTTCCAGATAGTCCTCCGCGCTCAGTCCACGCAGAGGCAACTCCGGTGGGGGCTCGAATGCGTTCAGATGGGCCGCGCAGGGCATTGGGCCTGGGTCGGTCGTGTCACGCCGCACCTTCTTGGAGTGCCGCGAGCCTGGGTCGAGCGCAGCGACGAACGCCGCATAGAGCCGCGATCCCTCTCCCAGGGGGTCAGCGTGGGGGCGCTCTGTAAGTCCGTCGAGGTAGTCGAACAGAAGCTCGAGAGCCACGATCGCGCGCACCGCATGCTTGCGGGTGGCCCGCGGTGCGATCGTGGCAGCCATCGCCGCCGCCTCCGCGTTGAACCCCTCCGTACGCAGCTTCTCGAGCGCAAGCGCGCGCAGCTCGGGATCCTCGATCGCCTGCGCACGAGCTTCCCAATGGCGCATCTGTGTATGCACCAGCCTGGCCACTGTGAGCCAGTAGCGCGCGTTTGCCAGCGCGAATGCCGCGAGCGTGCGGAGCGCCGGTCGAAGATCGCTACTCATCGGCCAACGCCAGGACGGGACGTACGCGCGCGGCCAGCCAGCCGGGGATCGCTCCGATTGCAAGGGCGGCGGCCAGCACGAACAACAGGATCTCGAGCGGCCACAGGTCGGCGGCGGGGCTCGCGAGCGGGAAGCCGGTCACGTGGCGCAGGAACGCGTCGATCACGACCTGGCCGTAGGCCCCGGCCAGCGCCCCCGTCAGGCAGCCCGCGCTCAACATCAGCAGCGCTTCGATCAGCAATATGCCCTGCAGGCTGGCCGACGTGGCGCCGAACAAGCGCAAACCCGCCAGTCCGGCACGGCGCTGCCACACGCTCGAGGCCAGCGCGGCGACCATCGCCACGATCGCGGCCAGCAGCAGCATCGTCGAGATCTCGCGCAGCTGGCCGAGCCCTTCGCTTGCCAGCGCGTCTATGCGTGCGGCGCGAGTGGAGGCAAGCGACACTTCGAGCCCGCTCGCGGGGCCGAGGACGGCCTCGATCGCCGTACGTGCCGCGGGCGCATTTGCGCCGGGCCGAAGTTGCACGCCGAGCGCCGTCGGATCCGAGGTGCCCCACAGATGGCTGTAGTCGGCTGTGCTCATGAAGATCACGCCCGGTGGCCACGCGAGGTTGGTGGTCGTGGCGGCGATCCTGAACGGCCGCGGGCCGCTCGGTGTCGCCAGCACGAGCGTGCCCCCCACGCCGAGATGGTTTTCCGCCGCGATCTGCTCGGATACGGCGATCCAGCCGCCCTGACCAAGGCGCGCGATCGTGATCGAGGGGCTGCCGTCCCGAATCTGGGTTTCGAGCACGTGGCGCTCGCTCCCCGGTGGGCGCGCGATCACCCATATACGACGGTTGCCCAGCTGGGTGAAGCCGCCTTGGAAACTGCGCACCGCGGCGACAGCGGGGAGGCGTGCGATGCGCGCGAGGTCGTCTCCGGGCGAGAAGCTGTTGACGGCTTGGTTGTCGTCATGGTTCGATACCCAGATGTCTGCATCAGCCACGTAGCTGTGCGCAAACGAGTTGATGCCCGAGAGCAGGTTCGCGCGCGATCCTCCAAGCGCCACGCTGCCGAACAGCGCGACGGCGCCGGTGGCGGCCAGCGCGAGCGAGCGCAAGGTCGTGGCTCGCAGCGAGGCGAGCGCCAGCGGCAGGATCGATATCCGCTGGAGACGCTCGCCGAGTACGGTGGCGCCGCGCAGCACCGCCGCGAACGCGAGTGGGACCGCGAGCACGGTCGCCAGCGCCAGCAGCGCCGTCGCGGGGATGGCGGCCGACGGCAGCTCCACCCAGAGGACGCTTGCCGCGGCCAGCAGGCACAGCGCCGCTGCCGCCAGGCGGATGCGCAACGTGCGGTTCAACGCACTCCCGGGCCCCCCACGCTCCTCGTAGATGGCATCGCGCGCGCGCCCACGTCGCAGGTCGAACAGCGGAACGGCCGAGGCCAGGCAGGTGGCCAGGATCCCGCCGAGCAGGGAGACGAGCACGGCGCGGGTGCCGACGACGGTGGCGCTCGACAGCGTGAATGCCTCGGCCAGGTAGTTGGTCGACTGATGGAAGACCCCGGTCGAGAGCAGGTAGCCGGCGCCCAGGCCGAGCAGCGAGGCGGGGATGCCGAGGCACAGCGCCTCGAACAGGACCAGCTCGAAGACGGTCACGCGCCGGGCGCCCGCAATGCGCAGGTCGGCGATCGCGCGGCGTCGGTCCGAGACGGTCATCAGCATCGCGTTGAAGGCGAGCAAGAAGCCGAGCACCGCGCCGATCGAGGCGAACAGCCCGCTGGCAAGGTCGCTGGGGCCGAGCGCCTGGCTCAGCAGTGCGATGTCGTCGTCGGCGGGGGCCACTTCCATCTGCCCCCCGAACATCCGCCGCAGCTCAGTATGCACAGCGGCTTTGCGGCCGGGCTTGCTCTGCACGAAGATGCGCGTAACCCTGCCTTGCAGACCGGAGATCCGCTGCAGATGGCTCAAAGGCATCACGGCTACGAGCGCGCCCGACAGCGCACCCGCTGCTTCTGCTCCGAGCACAGCCGAGATTCGCAACGTGTGCGCCTCCCCGCGCAGCTGCAGCGATACCGTGGCATCTCTGGAGACAGCCCGCCCGATTCCGAGCGCCTGTGCGCTTGCCTGGCTGAGGGCGATCCCGTTCTTGGAGAGCGAGCCGATCGGCAGCGTTTCCGCGAGCCTGTCGAGCACCGCCAGGCGCAGGTCGGTGCCGGCGACCTCGACCGAGACGTGGCGTCCGTTCCCGTCGGTGATCGTGGCCGGTTGTTCCAACAGCGGCGCGGCCTGCTTGACGCCGGGCAGGCGCTTGACGCGTGCGAGGGTCGCTTCGGAGAAGCCTTCCCCGCCGCGCGCGCGCAGCTGCAGATCGGCCGGTCCGATCACCGTGTGGACGACGCGCCCGGCGGAGCTCGAGATGCTGCTCTCGGCGAGCATCGCGGCGAACACGAGCGCCACCGCCGTCGCAATCCCGATCGCCGCGAACAGCTCCTGGGCGTAGTGCGCTTTCAGTCGACGCCTGTACATGAACAGCAGAGCGGTGGGGCGCATCAGCTCACCGGTAGTGGGCTGGAGTCGACACGGTCGCGCTCGGCAGCGCGGCGGTCGCCTTCGAGGAGCTTGCCGTCGCGTAGCGTGTAATCGCGGTCGGCGAGCGCCGCCGCTTCGAGGTCGTGGGTGACGAGCACGACGCCCGCGCTCTGCTCGTGGGCGATCGAGCGCAGCAGCTCGACCGTTTGCAGGCTGCGCTTGCTGTCGAGGTTGCCGGTGGGCTCATCGGCGAGGATCAGCTTGGGCTCGCCGACCAGCGCGCGCGCGATCGCCACACGCTGGCGCTCCCCGCCGGAGAGCTGCTCGGGCGTGTGCGCCATGCGCTCGCCGAGGCCGAGGCGCTCGAGCCATGGTCTTGCCTGAGCACGCGCCTTGCGCGGCCCCATGCCCCCGAGCAGCAGCTTGAGCGAGGCGTTCTCGAGCGCCGACACCCGCGGCATCAGCTGAAAGCTCTGATAGACGAAGCCGACGTCGCGGCGCAGGTACTCCGACGTGTCGGTCTCCGACAGGGAGGAGAGCGCGCGCCCGCGGTAGCGGATCGACCCTCGATCGGGGCTGAGCAGTGTGGCGACGAGCAGCAGCAGCGTGGTCTTGCCCGAGCCACTGGGCCCATGGATCGCGATCATCTCGCCTTCCCCGACGATCAGGTCGATTCCGTCGACGGCCCGCACCTGCTCCCCGGCGCCGGGGTAGTGCTTGACCACGCCCTCCAGCTCGAGCAGGCTCACCCGTGCGCTCGCCGTTCGCCGCCGCGCCGTAGCGGGAGGACGGTAACGGGGTCGGCTGCCGGGGCGCCGCGCAGTTCGCCGTCTCCCAGCATCAGCCCTCGGTCTGCTTCGGAGAGCCCGGTCGACTCGCCGGTGCTCGTCAGCACAGCGACTCCTTCGTCGGCGAGCGAACGCAGCAAGGAGAGGATCGGGTCGCGCTCGATCAGCTCGACGCCCTTGACGGGCTCGTCGATCAATATCAGTCGCGGTTCGAGCGTGAGCGTGCGCGCGAGCGCCACGCGTACCGCCTCGGCGCTCGACAGCTCGCGTTGTGTCATCCCTGCACAGGTCGCGACTCCGGCGCGCTCGAGTGCCTGCAGCGCACGCGAGCGCGCGCTCGCAGGGGAGACCCAGCGGGAGAGCAGCCCCACCATCGCGTGGTCGAGCGCTGTCTGCCCGTCGGCGAAGCGCAGCGTTCTCTGGCAGTAGCCGATCCCCGCTCCGAGCAGACGCTCGCCGTGGCCGGCGAGATCGTGGCCGTCGAAGCGCACCACACCGCTGTCGGGTGCCTCGATCCCCGCCGCGACGCGCAGCAGCGTGGAGCGTCCCGAGCGCCGCAGGCCCCATACGACCACGAGCTCGCCCTGCTCGACGCGCAGCGAGACCTCGCGCAGCACCGAGCGCTCGCCGGACCCGTCCGCGTAGCGCTTGTGGACTCCCACCAGCTCGAGCAGGCTCATGCCCCTCGCACCCAGCCTCTGAACTTCTTGAGCTCCTGGCGCGCGTATTCGATCCAGGCGAGGCTGGCTCCCACCGCGAGGCGGTTCTCCTCGCCGATCAATCGATCCAGCAGTGCTGTGACGCCGTCGGCGGGAGTGTCCTGCTCGCGTGCGATCGGGGTGTGCATGCCCTCCTGCAGCCACGCTTGCTCGCAGCGCTCGATCACCTCGAGCAGATCTTGGGGCTCGTTGGCGAGCGCGGCCAGCGCCAGCACGAACATCTGTTGGCGGCGGCGGTCCTCGCCGACGCGACCGACCAGCCACTCGCGGTATTCCTGTGTTCCGAGTACGGTTGCCTGGTAGCGGGGCCTGGGTTGGCGGCCCTCTCGGCTGCCGGCGATCTCCTCGACAAGCGATCTGTCGCCGAGCGCTTTCAGGGCCGTATAGACGTGTCCGACGTTGCTGAGCGGCAGCACCGCCCCATATCTGCGTTCGAAGCGCTGCGCCAGGTTATAGGCGTAGCTCGGCCGCTCGATGATCAGGCCCAGGAGCGCCCAGTTGACCGGCGAGCGCATCGGTGCCGCATCGTGACGCTCGGTCATCTTTTCAGAGACCCTCCTCTCCATAGTCGTAAGCGTAACCGATCGCGGGGTGGACCGGTGGAAATGATCTGGATCATTGCTGTTAAGTACAAATCGTGTCGTCGCGGCGACTACTTAACAAGCCTTAGAACGTTTTAAGCCTTGGCTTGTGTGAGCGGGTGGTCGCGCGTCATTATCGCCATTGCATGGGAGAGGGAGCGAGGGGCAAGGCATATCGGCTACCTGCACGCTGTTGCGTGTGCAGGGCCTTTCCGCGACCAGAAGCGGTCCCGCGCTTGAAGCGGCGCCTTACACCACCTGAGGGGTCATTCCCTCTTTCTCGGAGGAGATGCTTTGATGAACGCTCGTAGACTGATGTTGTCGACCCTCGCCCTGGCGCTTTGTGCCCTGGCGTTCGCGAGCGCTCCGGTCCTGGCCGCCGAAATACATGTGTTCTCGTCCAATTTCGGCTCGTTCACGTCTCCGCAAGGTGTAGCGGTGAACCAGGCGACGGGCCATGTCTATGTGGCCGATGGGAACGGCACGGTCGATAATTTCGAAGCGTCGGGGGCGCCGGATGTCACAGCACCGCAGTTGACCGGGGCATTTCTCGTCGCGCCTGTCGGGGTTGCGGTCGATAACTCTGCGCGGTCGAGCAAAGGCGACATCTATGTCGCGGATTCCGGGAATCAAGCTGTGGACCAATACAATTCGGCCGGCGTCGCAACCGGACTACAGATCACCGCTGCGTCAGTCCCGGCCGGTGAGCCTGAAGTGGCCCTGGAAGCGGAGGGAGTTGCGGTCGATTCGGACGGTAATGTGTATGTGGCGTGCACGCTCGAGAACGTGATTGACGAGTTCTCTTCGGCTGGCGTGTTCATCGAACAGATCGACTTGCCGAGGCTCAGCAATGGTGCGGCGGGCTCTCCGCAGGAGATGGCATTCGACAGTGCCAACGATCTTTATGTTGCTACAGCAAGGGGCATCTTCGAGCTGGACCCTTCGCGCGCTTTGCATATGGTAGATCCGAACGGCACGGACGGTGTGGCTGTCGACGGTGCGGATGATATGTACGCGGCGGAGGGCAACCAGATCGCCAAGTACGACCCCTCCGGGGCACTGGTCGAACGCTTCGGAGCCCCCAGCACGTTCCCTGCGTTTGGCGGACTTGCGAGCGCGTTCAGCGTCGCGGTCAACAATACGACCAACAGGGTCTATGTCAGCGATCCGGGGACCGCGATGGGGGACATGTTCGATCTTCTGACAGTCCCCGACGTCGCGACCGAAGCGCCGTCTGCTGTGCAGCAGACGTCCGCCACGCTCAGAGGCAGCGTAAACCCGGATGGGACCAGCGTCAGCGCCTGCCAGTTCGAATGGGGCACAGAAGCCGGCTCTTATCCGAACGCGCTGCCCTGCGCCGCGCCGGGCCTACCGCTTACGGGCTCGTCCCCTGTCGCCGCTACGGTGGAATTGACGGGGCTCGCAGCTGGCTACGTCTACCATTACCGGCTGTCCGCGACGAACGAAAACGCCACGATCTACGGTCGGGACCAGGCGTTCGAGAGCACGCCACTGCCCCCGACGGTCGGAGAAGAGTTCGTCAGTGAAGTCGCAGGGAGCGACGCGACGTTGCATGCACTGGTCAACCCGGGAGGCGGGGAAACCACCTATCACTTCGACTACGGTACGAGCACCGCCTACGGGCTGAGCACGCCAGAGTCGGCTACGGTTGGCAATGACCACAGCGAACATCAGGTGTCCGTGGGGATACAGGGCCTGTCGCCGGATACGACCTATCACTACAGGATCGTCGCGACAAACTCGAGTGCTCCCGGAGGGGTACCGGGTTCCGACCAGACGTTTACGACGCAGAGCTCCGGCGGAAAGTTCGTTCTTCCCGACGGTCGTGCATACGAATTGGTCTCGCCGGTGAACAAGGAAGACGGGGAAGTTCTCGGCATCGGCGGGGGTGCGGTGACAGCTGCCGGTGGCGATGCGACGCAGGCGTCCGAAGACGGCAGGAGCGTGTCTTACACTACGAGCGCTCCGGTAGGAGTCAACCCGCCCTCCAACACGATGTCCTCGCAGATCTTCTCGGCGCGCGGAGCCGGTGGATGGGCCTCGCGGAACATTTCGATACCACACCCGAATCCAGTCGGATTCGACAATCTCGTCAATGAGGGGGAAGAATATCTGCGTTTCTCCGCCGACCTGTCGCATGCGATCGTCATGTCGCCTCACCATACCTTGGAGCCGCCACTTGCACCGGAAATACATCAGGAAGTCGGGGGCAGTGAAATTGCCGATGGCGCCGGGATCGGCCAGGAGATATACATTCGCGATGACATGACCGAAACATTTCGGGCCGTGCAAGCGACCGAACCATTGCGCCAAATTGTGTTCGAAGGCGCCTCGCCGGACCTCAGTCATATTGTCTTCGAAGGCCCTGCAGGGTTGGATCAAAAATACCCGCTTGCCGGTGGCCTGTATGAGTGGACTGACGGGCAGACACAGCTCGTCAGCGTGCTGCCGGATAACAAGCCTGCGAGTGGTAGGAGCCTGCTAGGCGAGAACAATCGGGAGATCGCAGGAGGAGAAGAACCGATTCTATGGCCCACGTTGCACGCGGTCTCTGACGACGGTTCGCGCGTGCTCTGGAGCAACGCTGGGAGTCTATATTCGAGCGATGTGCTAACGAAAGAAACAGAGCTGGTTGGAAATGGCCTATTCCAGGTAGCCAGCGGCGACGGTTCGCGCGTGTTCTATACCAACAACGGTGAGTTGTTCGTGTTCGATGTGGTCGACAATAAGCAGGTGGATCTCGGAGTTGCCAACAGCGTCGTTGGCGCCAACGAAGAAGGCACAGTCGTGTATGAGAAGTCCTCAGCTGTGCTCCCGGGCATTACGCCAAACGGGCATGGAGAATCGGCTAGCGAAGGCGCTAACAACTTGTACGTGCTTCGTGAAATGCCGTCTGGTAGCGGCTCTTGGAGTCCCACATTCATCACGTCAGGCGCCGAAGAAGGCCCAGGCGGAGGGCCTGACAGCGTCTCGCCGCTTGCCACGCAGGATATGCGTGTATCTCCGAACGGAGATTATCTGGCGTTCATGTCTCAGCAACGGTTGACGGCGTATGACAATCGTGACGCGAACAGCGGTCAGCCCGACGAGGAGGTTTACGTGTTTGACAGGAAGGCCAACACGCTGGCTTGCGCATCATGCGATCCGACCGGCGCGAGACCGGTCGGGGAATACGATGAACAAGCACAATTCCCCGAGCCGGTCACGGATCCCTTCGGAACATGGGCGGGTCATTGGATCGCCGCGGCGATTCCTGGTTGGACACCGGACGGTAAGTTTGTCTCTACTGGGTATCAGCCGCGTTTTCTGTCTGATGCCGGTCGCTTGTTCTTCGACAGCGTGGGTGGGCTGGCGCCGCAGGACATCAACGGGCGTGACGATGTGTATCAGTATGAGCCAGTTGGCGTAGGTAGCTGTCAGTCACCCGGGTATGGGCTGAGCGCCAGCGTCGTTCGCGATCTGGAAGCTAGTGGATGTGTAGGGTTGATCTCTGCGGGCACCGGCAGCACCGATTCGGTGTTCTTCGACGCAAGCGCGAGTGGGAACGACGTGTTCTTCACGACGCAGGACGGTCTCGTGTCCCAGGATCAGGACGGTACCGCGGACATGTATGACGCGCGCGTGTGCACAGCGGCGGAACCGTGCGCGTCGTCGCTGGCATTGCCGCCCGCCTGTACCACGACCGACTCGTGCAGGGCGGCCCCTTCACCGCAACCGGGAGTGTTCGCGGCGCCGGCCAGCGCGACGTTCGCCGGCGCCGGCAACTCGACCGCGACCACGACGAAGATCGTGAAGACGAAAGGCGCGACGAAGGCTGAGACCCGGGCCCGCGAGCTCGCCAGGGCGTTGAGAGCGTGCAAGAAGCGACCGGCTAAGCAGCGGCCTGCTTGCAAGGCGCGGGCGAGGAAACGATTTGGCGGTGCCAAGACGAGCGGGCGGAGGAGCAAGTGATGAGTGCCTTCAGGTTTGTGTCAGTCAGGTTGAGCCTCATGGTCGTCGCTGTTGCCGCGATCGCGGCAACAGCGGGCGTCGTGCCGGCACTCGCGGCGAGCCCGCAATATGCTGTCGAGGTGATCAGCGCTCCCTCGAACCTGCCGCCGGGGGGCGAAGGTCACATCTTGCTTCAGCTCACCAACATCGGCGATGCTACGGCCACGGGCGAAACGACGCCGATCGTGATCGCAGACAAGCTTCCCCCCGACCTGGTCGCTACCGCCGCGACGTTGGAACCCGAAAACGGTGTACAGATACCGTGCGAACTCGGCAGCATCGTACGATGTGAAGACAAGAAAGAGCTGGTCGCCTACGGGAGGACCGTCCTGGGCGATATCACAGTTAAAGTCGCCGAACACCCTTCCACGTCTCCGGTGAATGAAGTGAATGTGTACGGTGGTGGTGCGTCTGGCGTGGTTGCGCGGCGGGCTTTGACGTTGAGTAACGCACCGGCCAGTTTTGGTGTGGAAGATCTCAGCGTGGTGCCGACCAACGAGGATGGCTCGGTCGACACGCAGGCCGGATCGCATCCATTCCAGTTGACGACGAGATTCCAGGTGACGGATGGGCTGAAGCTTCGGCCCGAACGGGCCAATGAAAACGGTCCGCAGCCGGCCGGGTTGATGAAGGACCTGCACTTCGATCTACCTCCTGGCTTGGTCGGCAACGCTCAGGCGATACCGCAGTGCACCAGCCAGGAGTTCGACGCTGTGGTGGCCGGACTGTACAACCTGTGTCCTGCCGATACCGCGATCGGTGCCGCGACTGTTTATGCCAGCCGGTTGGGTCTGGGTGAGCCTGGGTATAACCTTCCTTTGTTCAATCTCGTGCCGGCGCGCGGTGAGCCGGCGCGCTTCGGTTTCGTGGTCCTGCGCGTGCCGGTCATCTTGGATACCGCTGTTCGCACGGGCAAAGACTACGGTGTCGTCGTCAATGTCAACAACATCAGTAATACTTTGTCTATCTTTGGCAGTCGGGTCTCGTTTTGGGGCGTGCCCGCCGATCCCCGTCATGACTCTCTGCGAGGTTGGAGTTGCATCTACAACCAGGAGTTTGGGAATGGCGCGGAAGTGTTCGGGCCGTGTCCCGCGTCTGTGCGGCCGAAGGAGATACCGTTCTTGACGTTGCCGACTTCGTGTACTGGCCCCGATGGTATGCGCACCATCGTTGAATCGGACTCGTGGGAGGAACCGGGCGCATTTCACGATAACGAATCGCTGTTGGAAGAAGGCCTGAGCGGGCCATTGGGCTTGGGCGGATGTAATCAGTTGCCCTTCGACCCTTCGATCAGCGTCGCGCCGGACGGTTCGACCGGCAGCACGCCGTCGGGGCTGACGGTGGGTGTGCATGTGCCCCAGGAAGGCGCACTGAACCCGACAGGCTTGTCTCCGGCGGATGTAAAGGATACGACCGTGACATTGCCTGCGGGTATTCAGATCTCGCCTGCCGGAGCCGATGGCCTGGAAGCCTGTTCGCAAGCGCAGATCGGTCTCGAAGAACATGGCGATCCCTCGTGCCCCAATGCATCGAAGATCGCCACGGCTGAAATCCAGACTCCGCTGCTACCGAACCCATTGACTGGCGAGGTCTATCTGGCGGCGCAGAACGCGAACCCGTTCGGCTCGCTGGTGGCGATGTATATCGTGGCCAAGGACCCCGTGTCCGGGGTGCTGGTCAAGCTCGCGGGGCAGGTCACGTTGGACCCGGTGACCGGACAGTTGGTCTCGACGTTTGAAAAAACGCCGCAGCTGCCGTTCGAAGAGTTGACGTTGCACTTCTTCGGCTCGGCCCGGGCGCCGTTGACGACACCCGCGCTGTGCGGGACGTATACGACGACCGCTTCGATCGCGCCCTGGTCTGGCAACGAACCGGCGACGCCATCCTCGAGCTTTCAGATCACCAGTGGTCCGAACGGAGCGCCGTGTAGCGATCCGCAACCGTTCGCGCCCGGCTTCCAATCCGGCTCGACGAACCTGCAGGCGGGGGCGTTCACGCCGTTCACACTGACGATGAGCCGCCCGGATGCGGACCAGACGCTCAGCCGGATCGAACTGCAGATGCCGCCCGGTCTGTTGGGGATGCTCTCGAACGTGAAGCTGTGTACCGAACCGCAGGCATCGCAGGGCACCTGCAGCGAAGAAAGCCTGATCGGCCATACGGTCGTCAGCGCGGGCCTGGGCAACGATCCATTTACCGTCACCGGCGGAAAGGTGTTCATCACGACCGGCTACAAAGGGGCGCCGTACGGCCTCTCGATCCTAAACCCGGCGAAGGCCGGCCCGTTCGATCTCGGCACGGTCGTGGTCAGGGCGAGCATCGCGGTCGATCCGCAAACAGCGGCGCTGACGATCAAGAGCGATCCGCTGCCGACGATCATCGACGGCATCCCGTTGCAGATCCAACACGTCAACGTAACCATCGACCGTGAAAGATTCACGTTCAACCCGACCAACTGCGAAAAAATGCAGATCGGGGGCACGCTGTCGAGCACCGAAGGGGTGACCAGCCGGGTGGCAACGTCGTTTCAGGTCACCAACTGCGCGACGCTTGGGTTCAAACCGAAGTTCTCGGTCTCGACCTCGGGCAAGACCTCGAGGCAGAACGGGGCCAGCCTCGACGTGAAGATGTCATATCCGCCGGGCTCGTTCGGCAAGCAGGCGAACATTCGCTCGGTCAAGGTGAGCTTGCCCAAACAGCTCCCCTCGCGCTTGACCACGCTGCAAAAGGCCTGCCCGGACACGATCTACAACGTCAACCCGGCGGGATGTCCCGCGGCCTCCAAGGTGGGTACGGTCACGACGACGACGCCGGTGCTGCCTGTGCCGCTGTCGGGGCCGGTGTACTTCGTCTCCCACGGCGCGCGCAGGTTTCCCGACCTCGTCGTCGTCCTGCAAGGGTACGGTGTGACGGTAAGCCTGGACGGAGAAACGTTCATCTCGAAAAAGGGCATCACCAGCACCACGTTCCGCACGGTGCCAGACGTGCCGTTCGAAAATTTCGAACTGAAGCTGCCGCAGGGGCCCTTCTCCGCCCTGTCGAACAACGGCAACCTGTGCAAGGGCACGATTTCGATGCCTACGGCCCTCAACGCCCAGAACGGGTTGGTGATCCACCAGTCGACCAAGATCCTCGTCACCGGGTGCCCGAAGACGAAGAAGAGCGCCAAGAAGAAGAAATAAGGCGGGGGGCTCCCCGGACGCACTTCCCTCTCCGCGTCCGGGGACAACCCTCGTCTGATCGATGTCTTCGACGACGTTGGTCTACCGAAACAACAAGCTTCTCTCGGTGGGACACATAGGAAGAAGAAACGGGATGTCAAGCAGAGGCGGGGCGGTATCGGATGGGCCGGCGGCCATCGGGCTGAGCGGCGCGCGCGATGGCCCTGGACGCAGGCACATGCAGCAGATCCAGCGCGCCCGCATCTTGGTGGCGACCGCCCAAGCAGCGTACGAGTTTGGTGCCAGGTATTTGACGGTCGCCAACGTCCTGGAGCGCGCCGGCGTCTCGCGTCGCACCTTCTATGAGCTCTTCGACGATTGCGAAGACTGCCTGCTTGCCGCGATCGAAGATTCGATGGAGCGAGCGGGGCGGCGGATGCGTGGTGCATATGAGACGGCGCCCGGCGCGTGGCGCGGGCGCACTAGAGCCAGCCTGACAGCATTGCTGGGGTTCTTCGACGAACATCCCTGCGCGGCTCACCTGTTGATCGTCGAGTGGCC
>DATHNH010000102.1:0-5944 GCA_035486255.1 Solirubrobacteraceae bacterium
CCGAGCGCCCCATCGATCGCGGTATGGCCGGGTGCACGCCGCTCAGACAGCGCCAGTGAGACGCGCTGGATCGCCAAGCGTCCCTGAACGAGCAACATCCGCGCACCGAATACAGACGTCCCCAGCAACAGTACGACTGCTACGAGCCAGCCAATCGCACGTCCGACCTCAATGAAGGCGAACACCTCGACGACGGCGACCCCGATCAGGACGAGCACGAACATCTCGACAGTCAGCCTAGTAGGACATCCGTCGACCACCGCTTAGCGTGGGCGCAGCATCGGGCCGGTGGTCGCCTTCCAACGTGACCTCGAAGCGCGCAAACTGGATCAGCGGGTGCTGATCCAACTGTGGTCGGAGTTTGGTCGTCGCCCAGAGGAAAATGGCTCTGGGACAGACCACGGAGCCGGCGGTGTCGCGTTCTTGATCGGTAGTCGGGCGTCCGGGGAAATGGTTGGTGAATTTCCCGGGCTCACCAAACTGGACGTCAACGAAAACCTCCTCAACACATCGGACTTCCGCGCGATGTACTGCTCGCTGCTGGAACAGTGGTTCCAAACCGAAGCTGGTCTGGTGATCCCCGAAGCGGCTTCCTTCCCAGCGACCCGTCTTGGTGAAGTGACGATGCTCCGCGCGGCAAGGCCCATGCTCCTGCTCAGCGCGTCGTGCCTCGTGTGCGGGGCGTTCGTCGCGATCGCGATCGCCGCACCCGGGCACACTTCGCGCCACCGACCCTCCCACTCCACACAGGTTTGCCGTCACGCAAGGCATCGCCATTGTCAGCTGACTCGTGCCGAGAAAAAATCCCGCCGCAAACACAAGCGACGCACGAGCTCAAAGCCTGTCACTCCAAGCTCAAGTTGGCCTAGCTCGAGAACACCGTGGTCGACGGTTCCCCCCTCTGCTATCCCAAGATCCTCACCCACTGCATCCAACTCGGGCCAATCTCCGGGGCTCCGGTCGACAAAGACCCGCCAGTCGAATCTCCGGCTGCTCCCACCCCCGCGACACCTACACATATCGAGGTCACCGCTGAAGACACCGAAGCGTTTCGTTTCGTCCTCTCGCGTCCCACGGTGCCTGCTGGGAAGGTAATCATAGAATTCATCAACCACGGTCAGGACGACACAACCTGAACGCGGTCGAAGAGACCGAAGGCTCGGTGGCCGGTTCCCTTCCAAACACTCCGTCGAACGGCCATCTGAGCTTGACAGTCGATCTCCGTCCCGGCAACTACACATTGTTCTGCTCACTGCCCGGCCATGAGGCGAAGGGCATGAAGGCGACGCTCGTGGTGGAATGAGCGTGCTCCGGCTCGCCAAGCTGATGTTGGCCACCCGAAGCGGAGTTGATTGCCGTCGAGATCGAGCAGACCGAAGTCACGGACGCCCGTGGCGTCCAGCTCTGGGCTTGCCCACTGCCAGCTGAGCCGCGCGGGCGCGCTCGAAGACGCTCGAGGCGGCGGCGCGGGAGTTCACGCCGAGCTTCTCGAACACCCGAGAGACGTGCCGATCGACTGTCCGCGTGCTCAGGAACAGCAGCTCGGCGATCTGCCGGTTGGTCTTCCCGGCCGCGACCAGTTCGATCACTTCGGACTCCCGCGGGGTGAGCCCGAGCTTGCCCTGCCTCGACAGTGACCGCCCCGCACCGCGCGGCACGACATGACCGAGCCTGCGCAGCCTGCGAGCTGCGTCGTCGCCGTAGAGCTGAGCGTCGCACTCGACGAGTTGAGCGTGGGCTGACACCAGCGCGCTCACCCCCGCCTCCCGGTCCCCCGCCGCAGCCATGGCTACGCCTGCGATCGCTTCGCTTCGGGCCGCCTCAACCGTGGCTTTGACTCTCTCAGCAGCCGCTCGAGACGCCTCCGCCTCCACCGTCGCAGCTTGCGGTTCACCGCGCTCCAAGAGCACCAGGGCGCGCGCTCGACGCGCTTGCGCCAGCGGAACCTGCAGCCCAACCCTCCGTGCCGTTTGCTCTGCGCGCACCGCAAGGTCCTCGGCGCGCTCCAGGCGCCCCAGCATGATCTCCGCGCGTGTGAGCAGTTCGTAGCCGAGGGCCTCGTGGAGTGGGAACGGAGGCAGCTCGACCTCCCCGTTCGCGGCGCTCAGCAGTTCGCGGCAGCGCTCAGGCTCACCCGCCTCGAGCAGAGCCCCCGCAAGCACCCCACGCGCAATGCCCGCCTGCGGGCTGCTCGCCGTGGCCGCGGCGCCGACGGCACGCTCGCCGAAGCCGACCGCCGCGTGCAGATCCCCGGCCTGCATGCTCACCTGGCATCGCAACGTCATGGCCCAGCTCAAGAACAAGTCGCTCGAGGTCATCAGTGCCGCTTCAGTCGCCGCGTCGGCCACCGCGCTCAGCTCTTCGCCGCTGCCCTTGAGTGCCAGCGCCTGACCTTGCACCACCGCCAGCGCCACGGTCATATGACGCTGGCCGGCAGTGCGCGAGATGTCGATCGACCGTCTGGAGTGACGAACCGCGTCATCGAAGCGCTCCGTGCAAATCTCCGCCCATCCGAGCCAGGTCGCTATCGCGGGATGGTGAGCCGTGATCTCGGCGTCGGTGAGGCCATCGAAGATGTCAGCCGCCTCTGAGACCCATCGTCGTATCGAGTCGAGCTCGCCGAGGCCGAATTCCGCCAGTGCGAGAGCGGCGAGCGCTCCCACTCGGACCATGCCCTCGCACTCGTCGCCGAGCGCCTGCCTGGCCCAGCCACCCATCGCCTCCCAATCGGCGTCCATGAAGTAGGTGAACGCCAGCTCGCGCTTGAGGTCTGCCGCCTCGCGTCCGTGTTGGTCGGAGAGCTTTGAAAGCTCCTCGAGCAGCAGCCCACGACCAACTTTATGGCTACCAAGCAGCTCGTCGAGGATCGCCGCGAATATGGTCGCCTGGAAGCGCAGCTCGCTCGGCTCTGACGGTGAGAGAGCCAGGAACTCGCCCAGCGCCTCGCGGCTCTCTTCGATCTGACCTGCCGTCCCCAGGGCGGCCGCGCGTTGGGCCAGCAGGCCGAGACGAAGCTCGAGGTTGTCCTCGCGCTCGGGGAGCAGGCGAAGCGCGGCATCGAACCAGCGTGCCGCGCTTGCCGGCGCTCGCGGCATCGTTTCCTGGCCGGCTTGAACCAGCACCGCGACTGCCTCCTCCTCGCCGAAGCGCGCCGAGCGCTCGACGTGAACTGCCCGCATCGAGGCGCCGACGCCACGCGCCTCGAGCACAACCGCGGCGCGACCGTGGGCTGCGAGTAGCCACCCGGCGCCGGCCGACTCATAGACCGCGTGGCGCACTATCGGGTGACGGAAACGGAAACCGGATGGCACGCCTCCCGGACGGACCAGGTCGGCCTCCAGCAGCTCGTCGAGTGCTCGCAGCGCGTCATCTTCCTCGATCCCGGCTGTCTCGGCCGCGAGGCCTGCCTCAAACGGTTCCTCGAGCAGGGCCGCACCCTGCAAGAGCACCCTGGCCGCCCGCGACAGGCGGTCCAGCTCGCCGCGGATCGTGGCTCTAACAGCCGCCGGCACCCCGAGCTCCGCAGACACGCCATTCTCCATCGAGAGGCGATCGCCTCGCCTCGCCGCTGCCGCAAGCTGCTGGAGGAAGAGCGGGTTGCCGCCGCTCTCACGGAAGATCGCCTCACCCTGCTCCGGGGCGATCTCGGTGCCGAGCAGCATCTGCGCCTCGACGACAGAGAGCGGCGCCAACTCGATGCGCAGGGCGCAGTCGTAGCGCTCGACTTCTTCGCAGGCGCTTCGCAGCCGAGGCTCGCACTGGGGAAGCCGGGAGGCAAGCAGCAACAGCGACGGGATGCCCATGCCGCGGTGCAGCAGCCGGCAGACGAGGTCGATCGAGGCCGGATCGGCCCAATGCAGATCATCGAGTGCGAGCACCAACGGGCGGCTATCGGCCACCAGTTCGGGCAGCATCCCGATCGCTCCCAGCAGGCGGTGGCGCTCGTCTGGTTCAGCCTGACGCGGTCGCTCCGGGAAGCTGGAGCGAAGCGATCGAAAGGCTGTGCCGAGTAGCGCGAGATCGGCGTCGTCGACCAATCCGCGCCGCTGCGGCGTCAGTGCCTCCAGCTCGGCTTCGAGCGCGTCGGCGAATATCCCGAACGGCAGATCCCGCTCGAGCTCGACCGCGCGTCCGCTCAGAGTCACGAAACCGAGCTCACGACCGCGCTCCAGCAGCTCGTCGATCAGGGTCGTCTTGCCGATCCCCGGCTCGCCGGACAGCACGGCCACGGCGCACTCGCCACCGCCCGCCGCGTCCAGGAGTCGATTCAGGGCGTCAAGCTCCGCCTCACGGCCGACGAAGACGCGTGCCGGCACAGTTGCCGTTGGGTAGTCAGATTGGGTAATTCAGCGGATTGTAAATCCCCCACTGCACCGTCAGCCTCATCGGCATGACAGGGGATGCAAACGCTGCCGAGCAGAGATTCGACGTCGTGATCGTCGGAGCTCGCTGCGCGGGCGCGGCACTGGCCCAGCGGCTTTGCACCGCCGGCCTGTCGGTGGCGCTGCTCGACGCGGCGAAGCTGCCAAGCGACCAGCGGACCTCGACGCACCTGATTCATCCGCCCGGGATGGACGAGCTGGATGCGCTCGGCATCGGCGACTCGGTCAGGCGAGCCGCACCCGCCCTGAGTGCGCTGCGTCTCTCATACGACGAACACGAAGCGCTGCTTCCCAACCGTGAAGGACGAGCGGCGTACTGCTTGCGGCGCGAGAAGCTGGACGATCTGCTCCAGCAGGCCGCAGTCGATGCCGGCGCGGAGCTGCGCCCCCAAACAAGAGTCATCGACGTTGTGCGTGGAGAGAACGGGAGGGTGTGCGGCGTCGTGACCCGGCATCAGGGCAAGGCCATGGAACGTCTGCATGCGAACCTCGTGGTCGGCGCGGACGGTCGCAATTCGACGATCGCAGACCTGGTTGGCGCCGAGGAATACCTCGGCTATGACGCCCCACGAGCCGTGTACTGGGCGTACTGGCAGCGCCCGTCAGGCTGGAACCAGCACGAGCTCTACAACTCCTACAAAGGCACCGACATCCGGGTCATATTTCCCACCGACGGCGACCAACTCCTGATCGCGACGGTGCCACCCGTCGAGCGCGCCCGAGCATGGCGAGAAGATCACGTCGCCGCCTACATCGCCGACATTCGCGCCTACGAGCAGGTCGGCCCCTTCCTCGGTGGGGATAGTCCGCTTGGAGAGGTTCGTGGCGTTTTCAAGACCCGGTACTTCTTTCGCGCTGCGGCGGGTCCTGGTTGGGCACTGATCGGTGACGCAGGCCACCACAAGGAGTTCGTCATCGGCCTCGGAATCTCCGACGCGCTGCGAGATGCCCGCGGGCTGGCAACGGCGATCCTCGACGGAAGCCCCGGAGCCAGCGAGCGATGGTGGCACCGACGTGACGTCGAGCGGATCGAAATGTTCCACTGGGCCAGGGAACTCGGGGATACGCGGGCCGTCGACGCCCTGCAGCGCCTTGTCCTCGCACGAATGACGAATGCGCCCGGCTTGCACGAGCGGTTCGCGGACATCATCGACGGACAACTCCGTCCATATGACCTGATTCCGAACGCCACAGCAGGCCGCTGGGTCACCACAGGCCTACTGCATGGCAACGCCGCTACGCTCTCCCCCCTACTCGGAGTAACGAAGCGCCGCACGCAGGCACGACGCGACCTTCGGCGATTTCAGCGACTCCTGCGACGGCTCGAGCCCTCGCGATAGGGACAAGTAGGTAGGGACAGTAGGGACAGGGCCGGTGGGACACCTAGGCACCTTGCGCCAACGGCGTCCCCTGTATCCGGTACTCCGCTGTATCCGGTACTCCGGCCCCCTCGCCAAACGGCACTCGGGGAGCCCCTTTGGCCAAAAGGCTGCCGCCGACACAGACCAGAGAAAGGAGGCTGCACACACCTCCACTGCTTACTTTATACCGCACAGGGGGGC
>DATHNH010000103.1:0-7151 GCA_035486255.1 Solirubrobacteraceae bacterium
GACGGTGCTCGACGCTCTGATCATCTGCCAAGCCTGACGGATGCTGTGTCGAATGTCTGGCGGAATTACGCCGGGGACCACCGCGATCGCCCTGTCGGAGCTCTCGCCTAGACTCGGCAGGGTGCCCGCGCTCAAGCCTGCCTATCTGATCCACGGCGACGATCACGGTGCGATCGCCGAGCGTCGCTCGCGCTTGAAGGCGCTGGCCGAAGCAGACGGCGACGCCGGCAGCGTGGAGGTTCTGGTTGGCGATGCGGGCACGCCTGAAGCGGTGGCGCTCGTGCTCTCGACGATGACGTTCGCGATCGGCAGGCGCGTGATCGTGGTGGACGGAGCGGAGCGTTTCAAGGAGGCCGAGGTCAAGGAGCACATCGGGCCGGCAATGGCGAGGATGCCGCCGGATACGACGATCGCGTTCTTCGCGCGCGAGGAAGGTCGCACCAAGGCGCCCGTTGGGCTGCATGACGCGGTGAAGGTGGCGAAGGGTCAGATCGTGGCGGAGAGCACGATCAAGCCGTGGGAGCTTGCCGGGTGGGTGCGCGAGCAGGCCACGGGGCTCGGTCTCTCGCTCGACGCGTTCGCCGCGAAGACGCTCGTGGCTCAGGTCGGCGACCGTCAGCAGCGGCTGTTGCGCGAGTTGGAGAAGCTGGCGCTGGCCGCCGAGCAGAGCGACGGTCCGATCGAGGTCAGCGCGGAGGACATCGAGGAGCAGGCAGCCCACTCGACCGCGTATCGCGCCTTCACGCTCGCAGACGCGCTCGTGGGTGGCGATGCGGGCGAGGCGATGCGCTCCTATCTACGCTTGCGCACCCAGGGCGAGCGCCTGTCGGGGCTCGTATACCTGATGGCCCAGCGCTTGCGCGACGCCGAGGGGGTGTCGGTGCGCATCAAGGCCGGCGAGGCGCCCGCGGAGATCAAGCGCAACCTGCGGATGCCGCCGCGCGCGGCCGACCGTTTCATCGCCGACGTGGCCCGCACGGAGCCGGAGCGGTTGCGAGTCGCGCTGTGCAGGATCGCCGACCTGGAATTGGACACGCGCGGCGGACCTGAGCTGAGCGAGTCGCGCACGTCGCTCTCCTCGCTGGACGAGGACACGCTTGCAATGCGCGCGATCCTTGCTGTGGCCGGCTGAGCGCTCTAGGACTTGCCGGCAGCGACACGTGCCGCGCGGGACTTCTTGCGAGCGCCCGTGTTGCGATGCAAGGCGCCGCGCTTGACGGCCTTGTCGATCGTGCGCACGAGGCGACGGTGCTCGGCCTCGGTGGCGTCGCTGTCCTTCTCTTGAGCGAGGGCCTCGAGGCGACGGAAGTAAGTCTTGATCGCCGAGGTGTACTGGCGGTTCTCGAGACGCTCGCGCTCGGAACGGAGGATGCGCTTCTTTTGGGATGCGATGTTGGCCATGTGAAGAGACGCTTGCGGCCCGAGCAGCCTGCCGGGGCGCGCCGCGCAGCGCCGTACTATAGCGCCCCGTGTCTGTGAGCGCCGGAGAACAGGAGGAGCCACCGGAGCCGCCACGCTCGGGCAACGTGGCCCGCAACACGGCGATCTTCTCGATCGCGACCGGAATCTCTCGCGTGGTGGGGCTCGCACGTGAAGTCGTGGCGGCGAGCTTCTTCGGGACGACGGGGGCCGCATCGGCATTCACTCTGGCCTTTCAGGTGCCCAATCTGGTGAGCAACCTGTTTGCCAACGCCGCCTTGTCGGCGGCCTTCGTGCCCGTGTTCACCGACCTGCTCCAGCAGGGCCGCAAGCGCGAGGCGTTTCGGCTCGCCTCGACGCTGTTTTGGATCATCCTGATCGTGCTGGGAGCGATCACCGCTTTCTTCGTACTTGCCGCCGGCGTGATCATGCCGTTGTTCACGGGACCCAAGTTCGGCCCAGAGCTCGACGCGTTGACGGTGGGCCTCTCGCAGGTGCTTTTTCCTGTCGTGCTGCTGCTCGGCCTGAACGGACTGCTCGTCGGGATTCTGCAGTCCTATGACCACTTCACGATCCCGGCCATCTCGCCGGCCGTGTGGAACGTCGTGATCATCGTGCTGCTCGTGGTCCTACGTCCGCACTTCCCGGGCGGCTACGAGAACGGCAACCAACTGTACGCCTACGCGATCGCGATCCTCGTCGCGACATTCGTGCAGATGCTGATGGCTTTTGGCGCGCTCGGGCGCATCGATTTTCGCCTGCAGATGTCGATCGACTGGCACGACCCACGTATCCGTCAGGTGTTCACGCTGATGTTGCCCGTGACGATCGGTCTCGGAATAGTCAACCTCGATCAGCTGATCAACTCGGTATTCGGAACGCTCGTCTCAGAAGAAGCGCCGCGCGCGATCGACAACGCGTTTCGCATCTACATGCTGCCGCAGGGGCTGTTCAGCGTGGCGGTGGCCACCGTGCTGTTTCCGACGCTCAGCCGCATGGCCTCGGCGCGCGACGTGTCTTCGATGCGCAGGACGGTTGGCGTGGGGATGCGCCAGATCAACCTGCTGTTGATCCCCGCGGCGGCCTTCATCATCGTGCTCACCACGCCGATCGTACGACTCGTCTTCGAACGCGGCAAATTCGGGCCTGAGTCAACCCATCTCGTTTCGATTGCGTTGTTCTGGTTCGCTTTCAGCTTGCCCTTTGGTGGCGTGAACCTGCTGCTGACACGCACCTTCTTCGCGGTGCAGCGCCCGTGGATCCCGACACGGCTCGCCGGGCTCAACATCATCGTGGACATCATCGTCAGCGTTGGCCTCTACAAGCCGCTGGGGATCGCTGGGCTGATCATCGGCACCGTAGCGGCCAATGCGGTGATGACAGCCTTGCAGCTGCACCGCTTGCGGATCGGCTTCAACGGGCGCTTGGAAGGCCGGCAGACGACGATGATCACCGCCCGTATCGCGGTCGCCTCGGCGCTGCTCGGAGGCGCGTCGTGGGTGGTGTGGTGGTTGCTGCACCGATTCCTTGGCGGCTCTTTCGTCGCACAGGTTGTAAGCGTCGGTGGAGCGGGGGTCGCGGGTGTGCTCGTGTACGTGCGCGCCGTGTTCGCGATGCACGTGCCCGAGGCCCATCAGGTGCACCGCCTGATCAGGGCCCAGCTTGGCCGCGCCTGACGCCTCGGGCGGAGCGCGTGAGCGGCTGTGCAAAAGACGAAGGGCCGAGAAGGCTTTCGCCCTCCCGACCCCGGTCCGGTCAAAGATCGCCATTGAACTACTACGTCCCAGGACTTGTGTCTTATGCCTGGGCGGCTATGACACTCCCGACCACCTGGACTGGCCGTCCCCGAGGGGACGCGTTGCCTGGCTCGAGCCCGAAGGCTCCGGTCGAGTGGGCGATCCGCCGAATCTCCAAGGCTATCGTGCCCTGGGCCGGTGTCGGCGATTGGCGGCGCACAAACGTCGGCGCGCGTGCGCGGTCTCGTCCAACGGGCGCGGCGACCGGCGACGCGGGCCGGCCTGCGGGCGTGAGCGAATCTTGTCTCCCATCCCATCCCCACACCGGCCTTCTACGCTATAGCGGCCCATGGACCAGGAGCGCATCCGCAATTTCTCGATCATCGCCCACATCGACCACGGCAAGTCGACGTTGGCAGACCGCATCCTCGAGCTGACGCACGCCGTCGAGGAGCGGGCGATGCGCGCGCAGGTGCTCGACTCGATGGACCTGGAGCGCGAGCGCGGCATCACGATCAAGGCGCAGGCTGTGAAGGTTGCCTACACGGCCTCGGATGGGGAGACCTACCAGTTGCATTTGATCGACACGCCCGGTCACGTGGACTTCACCTACGAGGTCTCCCGCTCGTTGGCCGCGTGCGAGGGCGCGCTGCTGGTCGTGGACGCCTCTCAGGGCGTGGAGGCGCAGACGGTCGCCAACACCTACCTGGCGGTCGAGGCCGGGCTGGAGCTGATCCCGTGCCTGAACAAGATCGACCTGCCCGGCGCCGAGCCCGAGCGCGTGGCCGGCGAAGTGGCCGAGCTGATCGGCGAGTCGGAGGAGGCGATCCTGAAGATCAGCGGCAAGACGGGCGCAGGCGTGGCAGAGGTCCTCGACGAGCTGGTGCGGCGCGTGCCGCCGCCCTCGGGCGACCCGGATGCGCCCCCGCGCGCGCTGATCTTCGACTCGGAGTTCGACCAGTACAGGGGCGTGATCGCCTACATCAGAGTGGTCGACGGTGTCTTCAAGAAGGGCGAGGCGATCAGGGCGATGGCGGCGGGTACGCACGCGGAGATCGACGACATCGGCTTCTTCTCGCCGACGATGACGCCGGTCAAGCAGCTGGCGGCGGGCGAGGTCGGCTACCTGATCACGGGCATCAAGGACGTCACGCACCTGCGCGTCGGCGACACGCTCACGACGGCCGTGCGCGGTGGGCAGAGTGCGAGCGAGCCGCTGCCTGGCTATCGCGAGGTCAAGCCGATGGTGTTCTGCGGGCTGTTCCCGATCGACTCCGACCGCTACCCCGACCTGCGCGATGCGCTCGAGAAGCTGACGCTTAACGACGCGGCGCTCTCCTGGGAGCCGGAGACCTCCGACGCGCTCGGATTCGGCTTCCGCTGTGGCTTTCTCGGCCTGTTGCACATGGACATCGTGCGCGAGCGCCTGGAGCGCGAGTACGACCTGGAGCTGCTGGCGACGATGCCCTCGGTCGAGTTCGACGTGACGCTCTCGAGTGGCGAGGAGCTGGAGGTCCATAACCCTTCCGACATGCCCGACCCGGGCACGATCGCCGAGATTCGCGAGCCGTTCATCAAGGCCCAGGTGATCGCCCCGCGCGAGTTCGTGGGCGCCGTGATGGAGCTGTGCCAGGAACGCCGCGGCGAGCCGGCGGGCATGCACTACCTCTCGCCCGAGCGGGTGCAGATGAGCTATGACCTGCCGCTGGCGGAAATCGTGCTCGACTTCTTCGACCAGCTCAAGTCGCGCACGCGCGGCTACGCCTCGCTCGACTACGAGCTGAGCGACATGAAGCCCGCCAACCTCGTCAAGCTCGACGTGCTGCTCGCGGGCGACACGGTCGACGCGCTGTCGATGGTCGTGCACCGCGAGAAGGCGTATGACATGGGCCGCACGCTCACCGAAAAGCTGCGCAAGCGCATCCCGCGCCAGCAGTACGACGTGCCGATCCAGGCGGCGATCGGCTCGCACATCATCGCCCGCGAGACCGTCAAGGCCTTCCGCAAGGACGTGATCGCGAAGTGCTACGGCGGCGACATCTCGCGCAAGAAGAAGCTCCTGGGCAAGCAAAAGGAGGGCAAGAAGCGCATGAAGCAGGTGGGTCGCGTCGAGGTGCCTCAGGAGGCGTTCCTGGCGGTGCTCGAGATCGGCGATGAGTAGCGCGCCCGCGACGATCGGTGGATCCCTTGGGATTCGCTCGGTCGCCGTGTCTTGGGATTGGATGGGCGTTCCCTCGATGTACCGCGCGTAATGCACATCCTGTTTGTGTGTCTGGGCAACATCTGCCGCTCGCCGACGGCTGAGGGCGTGATGCGCAAGCTTGTCGTCGAAGCCGGGATGGATGGTCCACCCACGTGCATCGAGCTCGACAGCGCCGGGACCGGGGCGTGGCACGTGGGGGAGCCGCCGGATGCGCGCGCTATCGAGGCTGCGCGAGCCAGGGGCATCGAGCTTGAGAGCAGGGCGCGGCAGGTGCGCGAGGAGGACTTCGATCGTTTCGACTTGATCCTCGCTATGGACGGTTCCAATCAGCACGCACTACACCAATTGGCACCGGACGAAGAGGCGCGTGAGAAGGTGCGACTGCTGCGTGAGTTCGATCCCGCAAGCGCGGGTCTGCACGATCTGGATGTGCCCGATCCCTACTACGACAGCCAGCGTGGCTTTGAGATAGTGCTCGACCAGGTGCAGGCGGCTTGCGCGGGCCTGCTCGAGCAGGTGCGCTCCGCCGAGACGCGATGACGTTGCGCCGGTGCCGGCGAGCCGCGCCTGGATGCAGAGGAGCAAGTGGCAGGGAGCGCCGCCGGCTGAGTGTTTGGTCCCGTTGGCCAGCGGCCTGTCGGAGGAGTGGATATGCGCCCTTCCACGATCGAGCAGCGCCGCCGCCTGTATCTGCTCGCACGCGTCGTGATAGCTCGTCACTATCGACAGCCGCTGACGCTCGAGGGTGTCGCGCGCGCTCTCTCGAGCTCACCGCGCCAGCTCACCCGCGTCTACGCCCAGTTTGGCGAGACGACTTTCCGCGAGGACTTGCTGACGCGCCGCCTGAGGGTGGCCGCCCAGCTATTGGTCGAGCAGCCGGCGATCCCCGTGCGCGACGTGGCACGATTGGTCGGCTTTCGCCAGGCCCCGCATTTTGCGAAGGCGTTTCGTCGGCGATATGGCTTGACGCCCGCCGGCTTTCGTGCGGAGGGACGGGCGTATGCCAGGGGCGAGGCTAGCCGGCGGCGTGCAGCGCCGCGTCCAGGGGCGGGAGTTGCTCCACAGGCTCGGCGCCCGGCAGGCGCAGGAGCATCAGAGTTCCCCCGCCGGGAGCCGGCTGGGCGTTGACGCTGCCGCCGTGCTGCTCTGCGACCTGGCGCACGATCGCGAGGCCCAGTCCTGAGCCCGGGCGTCCGCGTGCCTCGGCTCCACGGTAGAAGCGGTCGAAGACGTGGGGGAGATCGGCGGCTGAGATGCCCGGTCCATGGTCGCGCACGCTGAGCTCATCGCCGCGCAGGACTATCTCTACAGCCCTCCCACCAGGGCTGTAGTTGACGGCGTTGTCGATCAGGTTGTTGATCGCACGCCCGAGTCGCATCGGCTCGCCCGTGAGCACAACCGGGTCGAGCCGAACGTGAAAGGGGGTGTCTGGCGAATGGCGGCGGGCTCGCTCGACGGCCTCCTCGACGATCATGTCCAGGCGTACGTCCTCGCGCCCGGAGCGCGGCTGCTCGCCACGGCCCAGCTCGATCAAGTCATTCATGAGAAGCGTGAGCTCCTCGATCTGCTCCACCACGTCGTCGAGCATCCGCTGGCGTTCCTCCACGGGCATGTTCGACTCCTGCTTGAGAATTTCGATGTTCGTACGCAGGCTTGTCACGGGCGTGCGCAGCTCGTGCGAAGCGTCGGCGACGAGCTGGCGCTGGGCATGGACGGAGGCGTCGAGTGCGCTCATCGAGCTCTCGAGGGCGTCGAGCATCGCGTTGAAGCTCTCGGCCAGACGTCCGATCTCG
>DATHNH010000104.1:0-8217 GCA_035486255.1 Solirubrobacteraceae bacterium
AGGACATCGCCGGCGGAGTCAAGCGCCTGTGCCATCGCATAGGTGTACTTCTTGGGTAGGGCCGTCGAGCTTTCGAAGTCATTCGCCGGGACTGTGGCTCGCTCGGCGAGCGAGCCGGGATGTTCTCCAGCGAACACGCGCCAGGAGCGAACTTCGCTGGCTCCGTTCCAGCTCATGTGGACGATCGTCTCTTCGCCGGTGTTGTTGAGGTTGGCGAGAACCGCCGGCGGGCTCGCCGGACGCCCGCTCCAGGGGAGGCGGTATGCCCGATAGAAGGACATGTCGAAGGGCAGATGGGCGTCGAACAGCAGCGAGCCGTCGGTCGCGAACTCGCTAATCGCGGGCACTCCGCCGTAGCCCACCACCGCGTTGCCGTCTGCCAACGTTTGCATATTGCCCTGACTTGGCGCAAGCAGCGGTGGGCTGGGGTGCGTGTAGGCAGAGATGAGGCGCGCTTGGTGGGTCTTGAAATCGAGCGCGATCCGCAGCCCCCGCGACTGGGAGTGGATCGGCGGGTTCGAGCCGTCGTCGAAGAAGGTGACTTCGCCGTCAGCGAGGACGCGGCCGTCGTGCTGCCATGCAGTTTCGGTGCCCGGACCCATCTTGAACGAGCTCTTCAGGCCACCCAGGCGCCAGAGGATGTTGCCGCTGCCGCCCTCCAGTTGATAGCCGGCCCAGGTGCTGCGCGCCGAGATGAAGATGTTCCCGTCGGGCTCGAGGTCGATCGAGTTGACGTGAAACCAGTCCCATGGCGTCGCTGTTCTCGGCGCCGGGGTCTCGGACTCCGAGGCGGCCACGTGGTCGAGACTGTGCCATTCCCAGCGCACGAGTCCAGTCTTCATGTCGATCTCCTGCACGGAGGTGTCCAGGATTATCCCGTCGCGTGCTCCGTCCACCGAGCTGAGGTCGCAGTGGATCGCGTTGAAGGCCGTCGTATAGGAGATGTCGTGGGGGGCGATCTGGAAGTCATGCAGGTCCGCCTGCAGACCGTTGCCGCCGCGGACCCTCGTGATCGTCTGGTAGCGAGAGCTCATGACGACGTCTTCGCCTTGGCCGAAGCCGAGCGAGAGCACCTTGCCCTGCCAGAAGGTCAACTCGCGCCGGCCTTCGTAGCTCTGCACGTTCAGGTCCTCCGCGGTTTCGCCTCTCGGCAGATGGTCAAACCACACGAGGCGGCCTTGCGGGGTATAGATCAGCGGCCCGTACTGGCCTGGCCCGGGTCCATTGGTCGTGAGGATGTCGCCCGCGGTGGGATCGCGATCTGGCACGGCGACGCTCAGGACAGGAGCTTGGACGCCGGGCAGCGTGTCGAAGCTCTGGTAGTCGGCCGCTGCCGCTTGGGGGTTGGGGAACGGCGGTACGCTCGCCGTCGAATAGGGGGTGTCGACTCGGAACGAAAAGGAGACCTGGCGGAGGGGCAACGGCGGAGTTGGCTGCGGAGGGGAGAAATAGCTTCCGACAGCGATCGTCGCGGTCACGGACACCGTCTCGCCGGGCGCGAACGGGCTGTGAGGCAAGAAGCTCGCTCCGTCGCCTTGTGAGTAGCGAAGCAGCCGGCCGGCGTGGCTGCCGCTCTTCCGACCGGTTACCGACACGCTGTGGATCGCGCCCGCAGGCAGGCCAAGGAAGCTGATCTGGGTGTGTGGGTTGGCTGTGACTGTCCCGGGTGCGGGCGACACGTAGATCGAGCTGGCGGGCAGTCGAGCGCTGTGGTCGAACGTGGTGGGTAGGCAAGCCGGCGCGCTCGCGTGGGCGTTGCCGCCGGACTCTGCAAGCCAGCCGGTAGCCAGAACGATCACAGCGGCGATCACGACCGCGGTCGTAGGCAGCGCAACAATCAAGCGGGTTCTGCCCATCGCAGACGGCCGCTAGCGATCCGAGTGAGAGATTCGGGGCACTAGGCGGTCGTGGAGCTGAGCGCTTCGGTCTGCTCGGTGCGCCATGTCTGCAACGCCGTCAGCGCGCCGTCGATCACGCGCCCGAGGAAGGTCTCACGGTCGTTGACATGCGGCAGTGGCTCGGCGGGCACGGCCACGTCGAGGAACTCGCACAGCGGCTCCCAGCCTTCGCTCACGTTCCACACGAGCAGCCGCTCGGGAGGCACGGTCGCCTTGACCAGCTCGTTGTGGCGCTCGAACCCGGCGATCAGCTGCTCGGGCAGCTCGTGCCCGGCGGCGAACGGCGCCTGCTCGATCCAGAACATGCGCTCGACGAGCTTCAGGTAGCGAGCCCAGCGCGGATCGACCTGGCCGCGGGCGCTCGAGAGCAGCCGGATCAGCGACTCTCCGTAGCACATGTTCCAGATCGTCTCGCGGAAGCTTGGCTCCCACTTCTCCGGGTCGCGCACGCTGAGCAGCACCTTGGCGTCCGGGTAGAAGTCCATCAGCTCGCGCCAGAAGTAGCCACCGGGCCAGTCGACTGTCGCCTGGGAGTTGCTGAGGACCTCATCCCAAGGTTCGCCACCGTCGAGCGCGCGGTTCCACACCTCCACCTGGTCGAGGTCGGCGATGACGTTGACCCAGTGGTAGCACGGCTCGAATCCCAGCGTCTCGAGCGCCACCTTCTGCGTCAGCGTGCCCGTGCGCGGCATTCCGGCTCCGATCACCTTCATCTGCTTCCCTCCAGGCTCCATGGCTGTTTTAGTCCCTGCAGGCTAATCATGGACGCCTGTCGAAGGGTTTGTGAAGAAACATGTCGATAGGATGAAGAGTCTATGAAGAAAAGCTGGCGAGGAGCCGCTCTTTCGCGGTTGCCGACGGGTTGCTCACGTATCCTCGTATTTCGACCGGCCCAAACCTCTGCCCTATGAACCGAGAGACTCCAGGGGGTCCATCTTGAAGGCTATAGCCGACCTCCCCGGCTCGAGAGAGCAGCCGCTCGCATGGGACGATCGGACCCCCAAGCTCCCGCACATTAGCCGTCTGGCGCTGGCCGGCCCGGAGACGTCGTTCAGCCAGCAGGATGTGCTCGGCCTGCTCGGCCTCTCGGGTGATGAGTTCGCGCGGCGCATCTTCAGTCGCTGCGGTGTGCAGCGGCGCAGTCTGACGCTGACCGACGAGTTCCTCGCGACCACGGTTCAGGGTCGCACGCCCGCCATCGAGGAACATCTGCTCGGCTATGCGGTGAGTGCGATCGACGAGCTCGAAATCGACCCACTCGAGATCGGCGTGGTAGTGAGCGCCACGCTCTATTCGCTCGGCGGCCCAACGATCGCACACAGGCTCGTGGACCACTACGAGATGGATCCGTCCACCGACAAGTACCACGTAGTCGGCGTCGGCTGCGCAAGCGCCGTACCGCTCATACGACTCGCCTCACAGACGCTGCGCGAGTGTCCCGGCAAGAAGGCGCTCGTCGTCGCGGCCGAGAGCATGACGGGCATCCTCATGGGGGCGGCCGAGGACGACGCACGCAGCAAGACGGTCGGCTCCTCGATCTTTGGCGACGGCTGTGCCGCGGCGCTGATCGAGTTCGACGAGGGACCCACTCGGGCCGCGGGTCCGGCGATGCTCGCCTCCAAGGTCCACCAGGTCGCGGGCACGCTCGGCGCCGTGCGGATGCAGCTGACGCCCGAGGACAGCTATCTGCACTTGATCCGTGAGCTCCCGGACGTTGCCAGCGACGGCCTGCTCGGGCTGGTAGACGACTTCCTCGCTACGAACGGCTTGGAGCGCGAGGCGATCGAGCATTGGCTCGTGCACCCGGGCGGACGCCGCATCATCGAGAGCGTGCAGGAAGCGCTCGAGCTCTCGCGTGAGGACGTTACCGCAAGCTACGACGTGCTTGCCGAGCACGGCAACATGGGCACACCGTCGATCTTCTATGTGATGAAGCGAGCGGTGGACCTGCGGGAGCCGCAGTCTGGCGATCTGGGCCTGATGGTGACCATCGGCCCGGGCGTCACCGTCGGGTTGATGCTCCTGCGATGGTGAGCCGCGTCGGTTCCCGACGCGATCGTAGAAGCTCGAGCACGGCGTTCACGGCAGCCGGCACCGCGAGCTCCGGAGTGAGCTGAAGCTCAGCTCGAAGCGGCCGCTCGTAGGGGTCGTCGATACCTGTGAACCCGTCGAGCTCACCGGCGATAGCTCGCGCATAGAGCCCCTTGGGGTCACGCTCGGCGCAGAGATTCAAAGGTGTGTCGAGGAACACTTCGAAGAATGGGAGTCCGTCCTGCTCATGGCGCTCGCGGACCTGTCGGCGGGTGTGCTCATAAGGGGACACGACAGCCACGATTGCCACCGCGCCAGAGTCGGCAAACAGTCGAGCGAGCTCGCCTACGCGATGTACGTTGGCTTCGCGATCGGTTCGCTCGAAGCCAAGATCGCCACAGATCCCGCAGCGCAGATTGTCGCCGTCGAGCAGATAGGCACCACGCCCTTGCTCGACGAGACGTTCCTCGAGCGCCGCGCCGAGCGTCGACTTGCCCGAGGAGGGGAGACCGGTGATCCAAACAGTTGCCCCGCGGGCGTCGAGCGCGTGCCAGCGCCGCTCACGGGAGAGCGTTCCGTCTTGCCATGTCACATTAGGGCTTGAGTCCATGGGCTGGAGGCACACCTGTCGGAGTCTTAGGAAGCGTTAGGGCGCGGTTAGCGTCTCTAACATAGCGAGACCCTCGGAAGTTTCGGGGAGATAGCGTAAGGCCTGACTAAGAACGTGTTTCAAAATAGACGGTGGACGTGCCGAGCTCTTGAAACACGCTCCAAGAGCTCTCGTTAGCTGCTATTCCCGCCGGCGCAGAGCTCAAACGGAGGCGAGTGTGGTTTCCCCGTCGTATAGCTTGACGACGGTGACTGTGCCCTCGGGCGCCGCGGCCAGGCACAGCCCGCAAAGTACGCACTCGTCGAGATTCTTCTCGACGATGCTCAAGGCCCCTCCGTCTGTCTGGGCGAAGATGTCCACAGGGCAGGCATCGGTGAGCTTGACAGCCAGGGCAGCGTCGGCGGCCGCCTGATCGTCGACCTCGACGGCGATGAAGATCCCATCGGCTCTCATACAGGGCTCCTCTCTGCGATCTTGGACTGAATCAGCCCGGGTATGTCCTCGATGCGCTCGGCCACGGTGATCCCTGCCTGTGCGAGGCGCGCGATCTTCTCGCCGGCCGTGTCCTCCTTGCCTTCGACGATCGTGCCGGCATGGCCGAAGCTCATGCCGGGCATCTCGTCCATGAAGCGACCAGCCATGAAGGCGACGATCGGAAGGCGCGATTTGTGCTCGGTGACCCAGCGCGCGAGCTCGGCCTCCATGCGGCCACCTGGCTCGGTGTAGATGACGATGCCCTGCGTCTGCTCATCGGCCTCGAACAAGGGCATCAGCTCTGCGTAGCTCGAGCCGATGATCGCATCGCCGCCAATCGACACGGCCGTGGACTGCCCGAGTCCCGCGGCGCTCAGTGTGGAGGACATCTCGGTGGTCATGCCGCCCGAGCGCGAGATGACCCCGATCGGGCCGGGCGTGTAGGCCTGTGCGGCGTTGCGCGCGGGACCGCCGATGCCCCCCATCTTGATCACGTCGGGGACGATGATGCCGAGGCAGTTGGGGCCGATGATGCGGGCGCCCCTGAGCGTTGCCAGCTCGACCATCTCGGCCACGTCGCGGCGTGGGATGCGCTCGGTGACGATCACGATCAGCTGAATGCCGTTCTCGATCGCCTCGAAGACGGCATCCTTGGTGAAGGCGGGGGGGACCGTCACGACCGAGCCATAGATCGGCTCGCCGTGGTGGGCGACGGCCTGGGCGACCGTGTCGAACACGGGCACCCCGTGCACGTCGCGGCCCAGGCGCCCTGGGGTGACGCCGCCGACGACCTTGGCGCCGGCGCCATAGTCTAGGCACTCCCTCGTCAGGTTGACGGCCTCGCGGCCGGTGATGCCCTGGACGATGAACGTCGTGTTTGCGTCTATCAGAATGCTCATATCGAAAAGGGGGTTGTGTTTTGGGGATCGTCCGCGCGGCGTAGCGTCGTGCCCGGCATGTGGGCGCGGGACGTCCTATCCCGCGACGATGCCGGCGTGCTCGAAGGTTGGCTTTTCATGCGGCCACCTCGGTTGGGTGGGGTTTAATCTTCTCTACGGCCCGTCGCGCGGCCTCGTTGAGCGACACGGAGCGGTCGGCGTAGTCCACGCCGTACTTCTCGAGGATCTTGAAGCCCTCCTCCTCCCAAGCGCCGGGGATGCGGAAGATCGCGATCTTCTCGGACGGGTCCATGCCCAGCTCGATGCAGGCCTTGATCACGCCACGCGCGACGATGTCCACGCGTGTGTTGGAAACGATCGACATCATCACCGCGATCTTGTCCACGCCGGGCTTCTGCAGCACGAGCTTGGCCAGGCCGCAGGCCTTGGCGACGGAGGGGTTGCCGCCGATCTCGCAGTAGTTGGCGGGCTTGCCGCCGTGTGCCCTGACTGCGTCGAACAGGGTCAGAGAGCCGCCCCCTGCGCCGATCACGAGGCCGAGGTTACCGTCGAACTCGGTCACATTGCCGGCCACGCCGCGGTGATCGGTGGCGTCGACCTGCTCACCGGCGAGCTCGAACGGGGTCGCCTCGCGTGCTTGGCGGGTCTCCTCGTCGCCGACGCCAAGATCCTTCAGCAGCTTCTTGTGACGGCCGCGCGCCTCGTTCTCGATGTCCATGTGCGCGTCGAGCGCCACGAACGAGCCGTCCGCGAGCTGCCCGAGCGGATTGATCTCGGCGAGCGTCATGTCGTTCGCCACGAACAGCTTGGCCAGACGCGTGAGGATCGGCACGAGCTTGTTGAGCGCCGAGCCGGTGACGCCGGTGGAGGCGATCACCTCCTTGGCCTCGAAGTCTCCGAAGGGCAGGATGTTCGAGAAGTGCCGGCGACCCACCTTGTCGGGCTGCTCCTCGGCTACCTGCTCGATGTCGATGCCACCGACGGGAGAGAAGACCATCACGGGCTGCTTGCGAATGCCATCCCACACGACGCCCGCGTAGTACTCCTGGGCGACCTCGGCCTTCGGATCGACGAGCACGCCGCGCGGCATGTGGCCGTTGATCTCCAAGGCAAGGATGTCGCGCGCGTACTCCTCGGCCTGCTCGGGCGTGTCGGCGAACTTCACGCCACCGGCCTTCATGCGCCCACCGGTAAGCACCTGGGACTTGATGACGGTCGGACCGCCGATGCGCTCGGCGATCTGTCGCGCCTCGGCGGGATCGGTGGTGAAGCCGTAGTCGGTTACGGGGATACCGGCGCGCTTGACTACCTCGCGCGCCTCGAACTCGAAGAATCTCATCGCGTCCTTGGTTGCTTGGGGACGGGGCGTCGGAACCCTATCGGGACGGCCGCCGCCGTGCGCTCGTGGCCGGTCGCCGGCGGGTGCTCAGGCGGTCAGCTTGAAGGTGGGATGCTGGGGCGCGGTCGCGCTGCCGGCCTGATCGCTTGCCTTCAACGACAGGCGGTAGGTGCCGGCCGGGAGCGGCTTGTCGGCGTCGAGAATGCCTTCGAAGTGGATCTTGTCGAGGCCGGCGTGTCCGGCGCGGGTGACGCCGCCATGAACAGGCTCCCATAGCCGGCACCGCTTGCCTTTTGAGTGCCCTCCCGACTTGGTCACACAACGTTTCCCCACCGTCACGCCCGGTCGGCTCTGTTCGAAGTCGAGCACCACAGTCGCCGCTTCGGAGAGGTCGAAGGAGATCGTGGCGGCGGTGGGAGCCTTCTTCTTCGTGCTGGACTTCGTGATCGTGGCGGTGTGTTTGCCGCGCTTGAAGGTGGAGAGGCTGAGTTTGAGATCGGCAACCTTCGGGCCCGCACTCCCATGGATTGGAAGCGGCCCAGTCGAGGCGGCGGCAGCGGAGGTCGTGAATGTGACCGGTGCGCCGCTACTCGAACCCTGAACGCTGTCCGCCGTGAGGGTGACGGTGTAGGTGGTGTCAGGCGTGAGGCCCGCGACGGTTGTCGAGACCGGAGCCGCATTGCTTGCGGCGCCAAGCTGCTGCGGGCACGGAAAGACCGTTATCCCCGCGGGCGCGGGGGAAAGGCTGAAGCCGCAGCTCGTGAGTTGCCAGGCATTCGGATCGACCGTACCGTTCAGAGTCGCCGTCGTGGCCGAGATTGCGCTCGCGGCCTGCGTGGTCACTGTCGGGGGAGGCGCAACCCAGCTGAGGCTCACCGACGGAATTGCGCCTTCGGCAGTGGGCACAGGCGAGTAGCTGGACACCGACACAACACCGGCCGGGATACCCGAGGCGCCGCCGCCCCC
>DATHNH010000105.1:0-3184 GCA_035486255.1 Solirubrobacteraceae bacterium
CGTCACGCGATCTCGCGACCGGCGAGGATCGGGTTGGGACCGACGCGCTTTTGTGCGCTGGCCGCTGCGCTCGCGACGAACACGCGCCGTGCGAAGATCGTCGATCTGCGGGCGGCAAGCCGCTATCTGGCGGCCCAACCGGTGGGGCTGCTTGGCTTTCGCGAGGAGACGGCGATGTTGGCGGAGTCGCTGGTGCGTCTCGGCGTGCGCACGCTGGGAGAGTTGCGAGGACTGGGATGCGACAGGCTCGCCGACCGCTTCGGCAAGCCTGGCACCATCGCCCATGGTTTGGCGGGAGGCGAGGATGGGCCGCTCGTGCCTCGCGGCGTCGAAGAGACGCTCGAGGAATCTCTGGATGTGGGGGACGCAGGCAACGGCTTGATGTTGCGGCGTGTGTTGGGCGTGCTCGTCGACAGGCTGCTCGCGCGGCCTGAGCGCCATGGCAGGACGCTGCGGGCGGTGGTGCTCTCGGCACGGCTCGTGGAGGGCGGCACCTGGCGTGAGAAGGTGGTGTTCCGCCAAGCGCTCAACGATGCGAGGCGCGTTGGCCTTGCGTTGTCGTTGCGCCTGGCGTTGCTGCCGGCGCCGGCCGAGTCGTTGTGCCTCGCGGTGGAGCGATGGGGGCCCGCGGGCGGCGAGCAGTACAAGCTGCTCGAACAAGAAAAACGGGGACGGCTCGAGCGTCTGGGAGAGGCTGTCAATCAGGTGCGCACCGTGGCAGGGCACGAAGCGGCCCTGCGCGCCGTGTGCATCGACCCGAGCTCGCGTGTGCCCGAGCGGCGCGTGGTGCTCACGCCCTTGCCCGGATGAGCGCTGCTCGGACTCTGGGTCATCCGCGTGCTCTGAACCTGCCCCGTGCGGCCCGGGTTCGCGCGGAGAGCGGTACTCCGTACTCGGTCAACGGCGAACGGATCGACTCGGTGCGCGAGTCGTGGCTGGTGGAGGATCGCTGGTGGACAGGGTGTCCCCTGCGCCGTCGCTACTGGGAGGTGGTGAGCGTGCGCGGTCGCAACCTGGTCGTCTTTCGCGACCTGTGCACCGGTGGTTGGTTCACCCAGGCCGCCTGAGATGGGTGGAACAGCGCCATACGTGGAGCTGCACTGTCATTCGGCGTACTCGTTCCTGGACGGTGTGTCGCTGCCGCAGGAGCTCGCACACGCCGCAACCGACCTTGGATACGACGCGCTGGCGCTCACCGATCACAACTCCGTGTCCGGCTCGATGGAGCTCGTCCAGTCCGCCAGGGATGCCGGCTTGAAGCCGATCCATGGCGCGGAGATCGACGTGAGCATGGGTCGCGAACCTGATGTGGCTCCTTTACCCTCGGACGGTCGTGGTCGGGCAAACGTCTCCGGCGAGAAGCTGAGTGGCTGTTTGCACCTGACGTTGCTCGTGCGCGATGCACGTGGTTGGGGCAACTTGTGCCGGATAATCACCTACGCCCATGCCCGCACGCGCGAGGGTCCTGGGCGCGAGCGCGCAGAGCCGTCGGTCGCTCTGCGCACGGTGCTCGAACACGTCGAGGGGCTCGTGTGCCTGACCGGTTGCGCCGAGCACGGCGTGCGCGAGGAGCCAACGGCGCGACGCTTGCTCGAGGCCTTCGGCCCTGAAGCGCTTCGTGTGGAGCTGCAACGTCCCTATGCCCGCCACGACCGGGCGCGCAATCGGGCACTCCAGGCGCTCGCCCGTCGGCTCGGTGTGGCGTGTGTCGCCACGGGGAACGTGCACGCCCATGCGCGTTCGCGCGCCGAGCTGCAGGACGCTTTCGTGGCGCTGCGCCACCACATGACACTCGACGCCTCCGAGCCGCTGCGGCGCGGTAGCCACACGCACGTGATGAGCGCTCCTCAGGCGATGGTCGGTCGCTTCGTCGATCATCCCGATGCGGTACGCGAGACGCTGTGTCTGGCGGAGCAGTTGACGTTCGACCTGACGAGGGACCTTGGCTATCGCTACCCGGGATCGGAGGACGAGAGCGCTCCGCGACGTCTTGCCGAGCTGTGCCGGCTGCGCCTGGAGGATCGCTACGTGAAGAGTGGCGCTCGCGCGGAGGCCGAGGCGCGTCTACAGGAGGAGCTGCGCGTAATCGACCACCTGGGCTTGGCGGGCTTCTTCCTGCTCCATCACGACATGCTCGAGCTTGCGCGCGAGGTGGCGGTGGAGGTGCGGGGACCGGATACGGCACGTGCGCTGCTCGCTCCCGGCCGTGGTCGCGGCTCCTCGGTGTCCTCCGTCGTCTGCTATCTCACCGGCCTCTCGCATATAGACCCAATAGCCGGCAAGCTGCTGCTCGGACGCTTCCTGCACGAGGATCTGCGAGGTCTACCGGACATCGACCTCGATTTCCCACGCGATATCCGTGAGGTCCTGATCCCGCGCGTACACGAGCGCTATGGGCGTGAGCGGGCCGCGCTGGTGGCCGCCTTCCCGACATTCCGCGCACGCGGGGCGATCCGTGAGCTTGGCAAGGTTCTGGGGTTGCCACCCGGCGAGATCGAGCGTGTGGCCCGCACGGCCGATGGTCGCAGGGGCGATGTGAAGCTCGACATCGCCGCGGGCCGGGGCGTGGCCGATCCCGAGGACGCTCATCTCGATGGCGTGCCTCGTGGTCCAGGCGAGGCCGGACCGCGTGAGGCCGGACCGCGTGAGGCCGGCCCGGACGAGGGCGGTCCAGACAATGGCGGCTCGGACAAGGCCGCCGGCACGGGCTCGGTGCGCTGGCGGTGGCTTCGGCAACTGGTAGAGGAGGCCTACGGGTTGCCACGTCATCTCTCCCAGCACTCCGGCGGGATGGTGGTGGCTACAAGACCGCTGATCGACTGCTGTCCGGTGGTGCCCTCGGCGATGGAGGGCAGGCAGATGGTGCAGTGGGACAAGGACTCCTGTGCGGACGCCGGCTTTCTGAAGATCGATCTGCTGGGGTTGGGGATGCTCTCGGCGGTGGAACGCTGCGTCGATGAGATCGCACGCGTACGGGGCGAGCACATCGACCTGTCGCGGATACCGTTTGACGAGCCCAAGACCTTCGAGGCGATTCGCGAGGCGGACACGGTCGGGGTGTTCCAGATCGAGAGCCGCGCTCAGATGCAGTCGCTCAGGCGGACGCTTCCACGGGATCTCGACGATCTGACGGTGCAGGTGGCGATCGTGCGTCCCGGGCCGATCCAGGGTGGGGCGATCAATC
>DATHNH010000106.1:0-6109 GCA_035486255.1 Solirubrobacteraceae bacterium
ACCGGCGAGCGCGCCAACAGCCATGGCAACGTCATCCAGAGCATGGCTCACCGCCTGGGCGTAGGGCAGGAAACCGGCATCGACTTGCCCAAAGAGTTCCAGGGTGTCGTGCCAGATCGTCAGTGGCGGGCCACGCGCGACCGCGAAGAGGAAGAATGCGAGCGCGCAAGGCACGTCCCCTCATGTGGCTACGTGGCCGAAGTGCGACCCTGGAGCGTCGGCGACAACATGCAGCTCGCGGTTGGCCAAGGCGATCTGCTGACCGATCCGCTGCAGATGGCCGTTGCCTACTCGACGCTTGCCAACGCCTACATGCACGAAGGCAACGGCACGGTCGTCAGACCCCATCTGGGCGTACAGATCGATGACTCCAAAGGCGGTCTCGTGCAGGAACTGGGCTCGCAGGCCGCGGGCCACGTGCACCTCGACTACACATATCTGAGCGACGTGATGGAAGGCATCCACGAGGCGGCGAGTCAGCCTGGCGGCACCTCGTTTGAAGTGTGGCAAGGATGGAACCAGGCGCAGCACCCCGTGTACGGCAAGACCGGCACGGCTCAGCACACCGGCAAGGAAGACCAGTCGTGGTACATGTGCTACATCGCCGATCCCACGCATCCAATCGTGATCGCGGTGACTGTCGAACAGGGTGGCTTCGGCGCCGAAACGGCCGCCCCGATCGCGCGCTTGATCGCCTCGAAGTGGTTCAACCAACCCGAGAAGTTCGTCGCCGGCTCGTCCAAGACCCTATGACGCAATTCGCCACGCCATGACCCCGCCGGCCACCAGCCCGATCGAGGTGCCCGACCAGGCGCCGGTCCACGACTCCCGCTCGCTGCGTCTGCCGTTGGACCCGCTGCTGACGCTGGCCGCGCTCGGTCTCGGGATCTGCTCGATCGTCACGTTGCGCGTGGTCACAAGCGAATTCGTCCCCGGCCAGCCGCACTACTACGTCGATCGCCAAGCGATCTATCTGGCTGTCGGGTTCGTGGCGATGGTGGCGCTCTCACGTATCGACTACGCGCGCTTGCGCCACCTCATGTACCCGCTGTACGGGACGCTCATCTTCAGCATCCTTGCAGTATTCGCCGTCGGTCACAGCGCCGAAGGCGCGCAACGCGCGATCGCGTTCCCGCTCTTCTCCTTTCAAGCGTCTGAGATTGGCAAGGTGCTCGTGACGCTCGTGCTCTCGGCATTCATCGTCGATCGCTCACGCCGTTTGTTCGAGCTCGACACGACCGTGCGTGTGATGCTCGCGGCCCTCTTCCCGGCCATGCTCGTCATCGCCCAGCCAGACCTCGGCTCGGGCCTCGTGTACATGGCGATCGCCTTCATGCTGCTGTTCGTGGCTGGCACCTCCTGGCGCCAGCTGACGGCGCTCGTCGCACTGGTCGCCGTCTCGGCGGCATTCGTGCTCGTGGCCGCCCCCGCCGCCGGCGTGCACGTGCTCAAGAGCTATCAGGTGGAACGCCTGACGGCCTTCCTGCACCCTTCAAGTGATCCTCAAAAGAAGGGCGCCTATCAGCTGGAGGAGGCCAAGGTGGCCATCGGCTCGGGCCAGAAGACCGGGCGCGGCGTGAACTCCACCCAGATCAAGGGTCACTACGTGCCCGAGGATGACACCGATTTCGTCTTCGCCGCGGTCGGGGAGCAGTACGGTTTCGTCGGCGCCGCACTCGTCCTGTCGCTCTACGCGCTGCTGATCTGGCGCACTCTGCGCATACTGACGATGTCCAAGGATCTGTTCGGTTCGCTGGTAGCCGCCGGAGTCGTGGCTATGCTGATGTTCCAGGTCTTCGTGAATGTTGGGATGGCAGTTGGGATAATGCCCATCACCGGCGTCACGCTACCGCTCATGAGCTATGGCGGATCCTCGGTCATCACAACACTTCTGGCAGTGGGTCTACTGCAATCGATCTACGTCCAGGCACGCGCTTCGCAGGCGCTGAAGGGCCGCGTTGTCCGCTACTAAGCCAAAGCAAGATGTCCGCCGAAACTCCCCATCAACCAGCCAAGACGGCACTCGCGACCGCAAAGGTCGAGCGCCCGTCTGCACGGGGATCGGCAACTACGCAAGTCTCGCCCGCGGGGTGGGAGCTTGCCAATACATCGACCCTGGCCCAAATCCGGGCCGCGGCCAACACAGATATCGAAAGACTGGATCAAATTGAGAAAGCAAGTGCTTGTCAGCGTCGATCGCGCGGAGACGCGCGTGGCGCTTCTGGAGGCAGCCGGAACGCCCGGCGCCTCACGTCCCGCAGGGCGCTCCGCCAAGAGATCGGGCGCCCGCCCGGGTGCCGGCTACCGGATAGCTGAGCTGTACATCGAGCGCCGTGGCGGGCGCTCGATCGTCGGCAACATCTACAAGGGCAAGGTCGACAACGTCCTGCCGGGCTTGGAGGCCGCGTTCGTCGACATCGGACTGGAGAAGAACGGCTTCCTGCACGTCGACGAGATAGTGCTCCCCGGGGTGGAGGCGCCCAAGCGCGGGCGCGGAGGGGGGCGCAAGATCTCCGAGCTGCTCCAGCCAGGCCAGGAGATCGTCGTGCAGGTCGTCAAGGACCCGCTGAAGACCAAGGGCGCGCGTCTGTCGATGGAGCTGACGATCGCGGGACGCTACATGGTGTATGCCCCCACGGGCGAGGGTATCGGCGTATCCCGCCGTTTGGAGGACAAAGAGCGCGAGCGCTTGCGTCGTCAGACCGCCAAGCTCGAGATCGGGCAAGGTGGAGCGATAATCCGTACGGCCGCACACGGCGCGCAGCGTGCGGACTTCGAGCGCGAGCTGCTCTACCTGCACAAGTTGCACGAGGTGTTGATGAAGCGCGTGGAGGAGACCCAGGCGCCGGCGATGGTCTTCCAGGAGGCCGACCTGTCGGTGCGTGTCGTGCGCGACATCTTCTCCGAGCACTTCGAGCGCGCGATCGTCGACGACGAGCAGCAGCATCGCAGGCTCGTATCGTTCTTCGCGCGCACGGCCCCCGAGCTCGTCGAGCGCGTGGAGCTATGGGAGGGCCCGGTACCGCTGCTCGACGCATACAAGGTGACCGAGGCGATCGACGGGGTCATGTCGCGCCGCGTGGACTTGCCGAGTGGCGGCTACCTGATGATCGACTACGCCGAGGCACTCACCGTGATCGATGTGAACTCGGGCAGCTTCATCGGCCGCGGCAAGGGTGCGGGCCTCGAGGAAACGATCACCAAGACCAACTTGGAGGCGGCCGAGGAGGTCGTCAACCAGCTGCGCCTGCGCGACATCGGCGGCATCATCGTGATCGACTTCATCGACATGGCGCGCGCGCGCAATCGCGACGCCGTCATGAAGACGCTGCGCAAGGCGCTGGACGAGGACCGCACGAAGACCTTCACCGCCGAGCTATCGCGCCTCGGGCTGGTGGAGATGACACGCCAGAATGTGACCGAGGGCGTGCGCGAGATCATGAGCCGTCCGTGTCCCACCTGCGAGGGCGAGGGTGTGATCCGCTCGGAGGAGACGATCGCGATCGAGTTCGAGCGCAGGCTACGTGACCTCGTGGTCGAGCATCCCGATGCCGAGGCGTTTCTGGTGCAGATCAATCCGCGCGTCACCTCCCAGTTCACGGGACAGGGCTCGCGTGTGCTGCACGCGCTGGAGGCGCAGACGGGACGCTCGTTTCATTTCGAGGGCTCCGAAGGGCTCGCGCTCGACCACTTCGCGATCACCTTCCAGGGCACGCGAGAGGAGGTCGAAGAACGAGCGCTGCCGTTCCGCGAGGGCGACGAGGTGCTCGTGGACATCGTCGAGCCGCACATGTACGACGTGGACGACGCGGTCGCCAAGCTCGACGGCTACATCATCTCGATCGCGGGCGCCGCGCGCAACGTCGGCGAGAAGCGCATGGTGCGCATCGAGACGGTCGGCCGCACCGCGGCGAGTGCGCTGCTGCTCGACGAGTCCGGCGAGGTAATTCGCCCGGCGCCACGCCCTGCCGCGCGCCCAGCGGCCAAACGTACGCGCAGGCGTGCCAAGCCGGCCGTGCGAGTCACCGCGGGCGGGTCCGAGCCAAGCGGGGAACAGGAACAGGAGCAGGGGGCCTCAGGCGATGGAGACTCGCCGGCGCGCACAACCGAAAAGCCTCCGCGGGAGTCTGAGCTGGAGCTTGTCCCGAGCGACTCGCGAGCCGCTGCGGAGGAGTCGGGGGACGAGGGCGGCGAGGATGACCTACAATCCAAGCCTCGGCGTCGTGGCCGCAGAGGCGGACGGCGCCGTTCGGCCGCCAAGGCCCAGGCAACCTCGGAGTAGGAGCACATGTACGCGATCGTCAAGACAGGCGGCAAGCAGTACCGCGTCGAGCGGGGTCAGACCCTGCTCGTGGAGCGCCTACCAGCCGAGCAGGGCGCGAGCGTCTCGCTCGAGCCGATCCTGTATCGCTCCGAGGACACTGTCTTCGACGCGCCCTCCTTGAAGAAGGTCAAGGTCACCGCGAAGGTGGTCGCACACGAGCGCGGCGAGAAGCTGCGCGTGTTCAAGTTCAAGCCAAAGCGCGGCTACAAGCGCCGCACCGGCCACCGCCAGGAGCTGACGCGAATCGAGGTCACCGACATCTCGATGGGCGCGGCCGCCAAGGCCCCAGCCACGAAGGCCGCCGCCAAGCCGTCAGCCGCGACGCCCGAGGCTGTCAAGCCCGAGGCAGCGAAGTCAACCCCGGCCAAGGCCGCCGCTAAGCCGGAAGCCGCGACACCCCGGGAAGCCAAGTCAACCCCGGCCAAGGCCGCCGCTAAACCCAAGGAGGCAACAGATGGCTCATAAGAAGGGACTTGGATCCAGTCGCAACGGCCGCGACTCGAATTCCCAGCGTCTCGGCGTCAAGACGTTTGCCGGCCAGACCGTGACCGGCGGGGAGATAATCGTGCGTCAGCGTGGCACCCGTTTCAAGCCCGGTACCGGTGTAGGGATCGGCAAAGACGACACGCTCTATGTGCGCGCCGCCGGAACGCTCCAGTTCAGTACCGGTCGCCGTGGGCGCGTGGTCAGCGTCCTCGCCGACGAGTAAGAACCAGGTTCTAAGACCGCACATCGCTCGCAAGCTCGCTCGAGCCTGAGGCGCTTGGGACCGGGCCTGCGCCCGTCGCTCGCGCACTGCTGTCACGATGCCCGAGTGCTCGACGACCGTGCCAGAATCGAAGTGAGGGCCGGTGCCGGGGGCGACGGCTCGGCCGGCTTCCGCCGCGAAGCGCACGTTCCGCGTGGCGGTCCCGATGGCGGGGACGGGGGACGTGGTGGCGAGGTGATTCTCGTGTGCGACGACTCGTTGCGCGATCTGCAGAGCTTCCGGCGCAAGCCCCACTATCGAGCGGGCCGAGGCGGTCACGGAGAAGGCTCCTTGCGGCATGGCGCCGACGGTGAGACGCTGCTCGTACGGGTCCCGCCTGGCACACAGGTCGAAGGCGTGGAGGGGGATGTCGCAGGGCGGCGTTGGGACCTGGTCCTAGCCGGCCAGCGCGCCGTGGTGGCCAAAGGCGGCTCGGGGGGAAGGGGCAACAAGCGCTTTACCACGCCCACGCGTCAAGCACCGCGATTCGCCGAGCGCGGCCTCTCCGGCGAGGAGGGCTGGCTGCGGCTGCAACTCAAGCTGCTCGCCGACGTTGGCCTGGTGGGGCTGCCGAACGCCGGCAAGTCCTCGCTGCTGGCGCGTCTCACGAGAGCCACGCCCAAGGTCGCGAGCTATCCGTTCACGACGCTCTCGCCAGTGCTCGGAGTGCTCGAAGCGGACGAGCGCCAGCTCGTGATCGCCGATATCCCGGGTTTGATCGAGGGTGCGAGCGAGGGCGCCGGCTTGGGCCACGATTTCCTCGCACACGTGGAGCGAACGCGGCTGCTCGTGCATGTGCTCGACTTGGCCCCCGAGCTCAGCGGGGACGAGCAAGCAGACGCGCTTGACAATCACGCCACGATCGAGCACGAGCTGGCCTCACACGACGAGCGCTTGGCGCGCCTGCCGCGCGTACTGGTGCTCTCCAAGGCGGACCTCGTCCCGCCGCAGCGCGTCGCTGAGGAGGTCGCGCGCTGGTCAGAACGTCTCGGTGCGGACCTGCCGGTGATAGCCACATCGAGCGCGACCGGCGCCGG
>DATHNH010000107.1:0-5794 GCA_035486255.1 Solirubrobacteraceae bacterium
GCCGGGGCTGCTCGATCAAAGCGAACACCGGCCCACCGAGGCCCAACGCACACAGCAGACCTCCCAGGAAATCGACCTTACGGGCTTGCTCGCGCCGAGGATCGGCCTTCGGGATGACGGCCAGGATGAGCATGATGCAGACCACGACGAACGGCAGGTTGATAAGAAAGATCACGCGCCACGAGGAGATCTGCAAGAGCTCTCCCCCGATCAGCGGTCCGAGCACCGTCGCGATCCCACCCCACGCGGTCCAGCTGCCGATCGCGGGACCACGTTCGGACTCGCGGAAAGTCGCGACGATCACCGCCAGGGCGCTCGGGGTGAGCAGTGCGCTTGCCACTCCCTGAAGCGCCCGCGCCGCAATCAGTGCGCCGATCGAGGGCGCAAGCGCACACAACAGCGAGGCGACGCCAAATCCCCCAACTCCGAGCGCGAAGATGCGCCGCTCGCCGTACAGGTCGCCCAACGAGCCGCCGATCAGGATCAGCGAGCCGAGCGTGAGCAAGTAGGCGTTTACGACCCACTGCTGGGCCGCGAGGCCACCACCCAGCTCGCGCTGGATCGTGGGCAGGGCAACATTGACGACCGTGCCGTCGAGCAGCGCTATGCCCGAGCCGAGAATGCACGCGACAAGCGTCAGCCGCTTGCGGGTGGCATCGCTACGCAGCGCCATCGCTCCACGGTAGCCGCACTTCCCAGGCGGCGCCATCATGCAGGGAGAGACACGACCGTGCTGTGAGGCAAATGATATCTCGCGGTAAAACGCTATGCGAGGACGGCCGGATCAACGAATGGCATCTCTCGGGAGGCGCCATGCGAGAACTGCAGGATCGAGGCACTTAAGCCCGAAGACCGGAATAGCCGTCGCACGCAGGGGTACTAGCCAACGGGAAGCACGAACGGATACGCGGCGCGACGATCTCGCGTTCAAGGGGAGAACCGAATGTCTACCGAGAAGATCAAGCCGGGCGAGGTTATTGGCTCAGCGCTCGAGATCTACCGCGAACAGGCAAGCGTGCTGCTTCCCGCCGCCATCGCCGTATTCGCGATCGTCGCCCTGGCGAGACTCGTGCTAACAGGCGGCGCCGCAGCACTGGTTTCGCTGGTGGCGCTCGTGATCGGGACTTTCTACCAAGGGATGGTTGTGGAACTCGTGCGCGACGTGCAGGACGGACGCCGCGATAGCTCTGTCGAGCAGTTGTTTCGCAGCGTCACTCCGATTGTGTTGCCGCTGATCGGCCTTTCGATTCTGCTGGGAATCGGCGTAGGCATCGGTTTCATCCTGATCATCATCCCCGGCCTATTCCTTTTGACCATCTGGTCGGTGGCGGCGCCGGCACTCGTGATCGAGCGCAAAGGCGTGTTCGCTGCGTTCGGGCGCAGCAGGGAGCTCGTGCGTGGCCACGGCTGGCAGGTCTTCGGCGTGATCCTCGTCGTGTTCGCGCTGAGCATCGTCATCTCGATCATCGCCGCGATCCTCGCCTCGGGCCTTGGCACTGTGGGCGTCGCAATCGCGCAGTGGATCCTCGACATACTGCTCGCACCCTTCACAGCGCTGATCGGCGCGGTCCTCTACTTCTCACTGCGTCGTCTCCACGGAGAGGCAACGGTTGGCGAGACGGCTACGGACCCCCCGAGCGCCTTCGGCTAGACCGCGTCAGGTAACGCCCAGGCGGCCTTGCCTTCGCGCTCGGTCTTTATGACCGCTCCCTCCGCGACCAGCTTGCGCAGACTACCGTTGATGTTTGGCCCGCTCATCGCGGTTACGACAGTTAGCTCACCGACCGTGTGCGAGCCGTGTTCCAGAGCATCGAGAATCGTCTCGCGCGCAACGCTGCGTGTCGCGCGCCCAGGCTTGGGACTCACGACTGATCGCGAAGCTCTCGTGGCCGATCGAGTCCTCCCGTCAAGTCTCATAGGGGAGCCGTTGTCCGCGGATCCCCCTCCGACCGGTTTCACGAGTACACCCTCAGCCGAGCCTGCTGCCGCAAGCTTGATCGCACCCTCAGCCGAACCGCGTTGAGCCGAACCGATTCGCGCCGCACGACGGCCACGATTTGGAGCAGGGGGTTTCTGCGACTCGCTGGATGGCCCGAGCGTACCTCCTGCCATCTCGAGAGCCGCAGCTGCCTCCAACAAGCGCTCCCGCTCGTCCAGCAGCGGTCGCAACTCGCTCAGACGCTCGTCGATTTCATGGCGGATGGTGCTCAAAAAGTCGGGGGCCATACTTGTCCTTCCAGGGTTTGGTTGTCTCAGAGATGCGCATTCTCGCAGCGAGCAAGATCCAATATCGCCTAGTAGATCGTTCCGAGCAGGACGTCGAGTCCGGCAAGCGCAGCTCGCCGGGACGAAGTCAGCCTTCGCAACGGGGCGGCCCGACCGCTCGGACGCTAGCCGGGGTACTTGACAACGAGCAGAACGCCCGCACCGATCGGCACCAGCGACTCGGTAACTCCATCCTCCTCCTCGACGAGCCTTCGGAACGCTTGTACCTCTGCAGCATGCGAGAGCACATTGTCGACTACCAGGAGCCCGCCCAGGCGGAGCACACGCGGCAGATGCTGCCAATAGTCGCAGTAGGCCGGACGTTCAGCGTCCAGGAAGATCATGTCCACAGAAGCGTCTACGGCTTTGCCGAGCGTTAGCGCGGCGTCCTCGGTGCGCAATTCGACGTAGCCCTGCAACTGCGCGTTCGAAAGGTTCTCCAGTGCCACTGCGCTACGCGCTGGATCGATGTCAACGCTCAGCACCCTGCCACCGACCCTGCGCGCCGCGTCAGCGAGCCACAGGGTCGAATAGCCATTCGACGTGCCCAGCTCGAGCAGCCGCTTGGCTCCCACCGCACACACGAGCACGGCGAGCAGCCTCGCTGTCTCCGGCTCGACATTGCGCAGACGTTCGAGGCGGTCGGCCTTGTTGGCATCGTGCTCGAGGCCATGACGATAGAGATCGTCGAGATATAGCTCGAGCTGCTTGTTCATCTGTCTCAGAAATTCGAGGCGAACGCCGACGTCAGTGAGAGTCGCCTACTCCTCGACCCTGGCCACGCGTTTGTCATGTAGTCCCGAACCCAACTGGGATCGGTGACCTCCAGCTCAGCTACGGCGTAGTACTTCACTGCGGCTCCTAATGCGGAGTGATGTGTTCTCAGATCATTCCACGCGAGCGGGCTCGAGCCGATATTCGATCCCACTCGCCGGATAGTAGCGCTCGATCCGAGAGTCCTCAGGTCACGACACAGAGCACCCTTGAAGGCTCACACAGTCCGTAGCGCATCGGCGGGTGACAGCCGCGCGGCGCGGATTGCCGGCAGCAGGCCCGCTACCGCGCCGATCAACAGCGCCGCGCCAAACCCGCCGGCCCACGCGGATGAGGGGATCACGATCGCCCAACCCTTCGTCCCCGCGTATACCGCCGTTGCCAGCACACCCAGCGCCACCCCCACCGCTCCGCCGCCGAGCGCCAGCAGGATCGCCTCCACCAGGAACTGGGTGCGGATTTGGCCCCTGGTCGCGCCGAGTGCGCGACGCAGGCCGATCTCCGAGCGCCGTTCCAACACGGAGATGACCATGATGTTCGCCACTCCCACCGCTCCCACAAGCAGGGCCACCGCGCCCAGCCCGAGGAACAGCCCGTTCAGCGCACGCTTGGCATCCGCCCGAGCGACCAACGTGTCCGACGGTTGGCTCACGTCCACTTCGTTGGGCGCTTCCGGGTTGGCCGTCTGCGCAAGCACCGACTGCACCGCCGCCACCTGTTCGTTCTCTGCACGCACATACACAGTGTTGGCATGGCCGTGTGCCCCCAGATACCTCTCCGCTGCCGGGAAGCCAACGAGCACCGAGCCTTCGATTTCCGGCGTGAGCACTGCCGGGCCAAGGACACCAGCGAGATAGAACCACTGGTCGTCCACCCAGGTCCGCTCGCCCGGGTAGATATGGTCGATCCCCAGGCGCTGTGCCGCCGCGGCGCCCAGCACCGCGACCGGCTCGGTGGCAGTGGCCGCGTTCAGGTAAGCCCCCTGGACTACCTTCACCCCAAGGGTTCTCAGCAGGTCGATGCTCGCCGCCTGCACGCTCAGAGCGTTCGTATCGATCGTCGGGATCAGCGGCGTGCGGAACACGCTCGCTGTCACCTTCGCCGTCTCGGCCACACTCGTGACAGGGTCGATGCGCGCGATCATCGCCGGGGCGCCAAGCGGCAGCTCGGACGTCTTGCCCGTCAGGCCCTGGCCGTTGGTGACCGTCAGCAGGTTCGTCCCCAAACGGTCGATCTGGCTGAGCAGGCCGGCTTGGCTGGAGGACGAGAGGCCGAGCACCGCCACGATCGCCGCCACCCCGATCGCGATCCCCAACGCCGACAGGCCGGCCCGCAGCCGCCTCGTGCGCAAGCCCACGCTCGCCACCCGCACCAGATCCGCGGGTGCCAGCCTGCTCGGGGTGAGGTTCGCCGCGCTCGCTCGCACCATTACTGTCCTTCGTTGACCAACGCGAAAGCCGCCTTCACGCGTTCGACGCCCGCGAGCACGACGTAGCCTCCGTCGTGGTCCATCCCACTAATCAACATCCCACGCCCCCAGTATCCGCGACGATCCGACCGTCGAGCATCTGCACCTGACGTGGCAAGCCGGCAGCCAGCTCACGATCGTGGGTGATCACCACGATCGTCGCGCCTTGGGCGTTGAGCTCCTCGAGCAGCTCGACGATCGCCGCCCCCGCGGTGCTGTCCAGGTTGCCCGTGGGCTCATCCGCGAGCACGATCGCCGGGCGGCCAACCAGAGCCCGCGCGATCGCCACCCGCTGGCGCTCGCCGCCGGAGAGCTTGCTCGGGCGGAAGTCCACACGATCGGCCAGGCCAACCCGCGCCAGCGCCAGCGCTGCTCGCTCGCGCCGCTCGCTAACGCCAGCCCCCGCATACAACAGCCCGTCCGCCACGTTCTCGAGCGCCGTCGAATGCTCCGCCAGGAAGAACTGCTGAAACACAAAGCCGATACTCCGCGCCCGCAGGCTCGCCAGCTCGCGGTCCGACAGCTCCGCCACGTCCAGGCCCGTGATCGACGCAACCCCCGAGCTCGGGCGCTCCAGCGTGCCGATCACATGCAAGAGCGTCGTCTTGCCAGACCCCGAAGGCCCCACGATCGCCACAAGCTCACCCTCGCCCACGAGCAAGCTCACCTCCAACAACGCAAGCACCAGCGGCTCCGAGCCATAGGCCTTGCTCACCTCTCGCAGCTCCAGAACGCCCGCACCGCTCATGTCGAGGGCACCACCACACGCTGACCCGCATGCACGCTCTGCCCGCTGACCTGAACTAGGCCTTCGGCGTCATCGAACAGCCCCAGCGTCACCGCCTCCAGGTGGTGCGCGCCGCCTTCCACCACCTCGAGCGCATAGCCGCCACCCGCGAGCGCCAGCAAAGCATCGACCGGCACAGCCAGCGCATCGGGCAAGCTCGCCGTCGTAATCGACACCGTCACCGGCGCCTCGTCCAGGTGCCCTATCGCTTGTGGTTCGCTTGGCGTGACATCCACTTCGATCGTCGACCCGCCTTCTTCACCGCTTTCAGGGCTGCCACCTCCGCCACCGTCTTCTTTGTCAGCGGGCGCCTTTGCAACCGTTCCCACCGAGCTGATCACCCCCGGCGTGGTCTGCTCGTTCGGCAACGTGATCGAGACCTGATCGCCCACCTTCACATTCGACTGCTCTGCAGCACTCAACGCGATCGTCACCTGCGGGCGCGTCGAGGTGATCCCCAGCACCGGACCGGGCGCCACGCCGGCGCCCAGTTCGGGCTT
>DATHNH010000108.1:0-8771 GCA_035486255.1 Solirubrobacteraceae bacterium
CCATGGGCCTGTGGTGAGGAGGGGGGCCGAGCGGACCTCCCGCGGAAACCCGAACATGTACAACGATGCGCGCTGCATGGGCGGGTTGAGCGTCGGCCATGGCAAGGGCTTGCGTCGATATCCCGAGGATCGCCAAGCCAGCCAGGAGGGCAAGCAGAATCGAGACCCAACCACTCCGTCGGTTGATCTTGCTTGTCATGGGTTCCATGGACTCAGCGCCTAGCCCAACGATCGCGATGTACCGAGCGCGCTCACGCCTGAAGCGGGAGCTTCGCTGATTCCGTAGTAGTCGATCCAGCCCGTGTGAGCGTTGATCGCGAGCGTCAGCACTTTTCCCGTCGGGGCGCTTGCACCCGGCGGTACAGGCGCGCCGGCCAAGGTGAAGCTGCCTTCCACGGTCACAAGCACCACTTCGCCGTCGTACCGCGCGACGTCCGCAGGGTCCGTCGCGCGGATCTGATTGTTGGGGTTGGCTTCGATCGCTCCCCGCTGGCTCGTATTCACGGCGTGGATGCTCGCTGGACTCGAGTCGCCAGACTGGGACGCAAATTCGTCGGCTATTTCACGAATCCGCCCGTCGGAGAGAAGGGGGCCGGTCGGAGCCGTATATTCGGGTTCCGGCGCCTGTCCAGGCGACGGCGGACGGACCGGCGGGCTACTCGCAGACCCAGCCACGTCGGCGTCACCGCAACCCGTTTCCGGCGCCCAGAACTCGATCGAGCCCCAGTTGTAACCGGGGATCGGATCGTCGATACCGAAACAGCTGCTGGTGGTATATCCCGTCGCGTGAGCTCCGGATCCAGCCCAGTCCTCATGCCAGGTGTCATTCGTCCAGTACGCCCAACCGATGCTTGTGCCGAAGTTCGTGGCGCCGCTGGAGGTGGGTGTCGCGTACTCCATGCCGGTCTGCAGAAAGGTCGACGAGTGCGGGAAACCCGAGAAGCACAGGTTCGGGCCTTTGTCCCAGGCCCATGTCTCACACCACTCCCCGTTGCGACCGTAGGGCTCGTCGATGTAAAGACCGTAGACCGCACCGTCCGCCGGACCGGGACCTTCGTTGATGAATACTTCCAACTCTTTGGGTCCATAGGAGCGTGCTTCGAAGTAGTGTGGGGAGCTCTCGCTCCGGTCCGCTCCGGTGATCGTGCCGCCCTCGACCCACGCATCCGACCACTGTGGGAACACCACCCAAAGCTCATTGGTGATGAAGTCGCCGGATTGCCAACGTGGGACCTCGGCATAGAACGTTTCAAGTTCCGCCTTGGCTCCGAGCACTTCTTCGCCGGACGCGGCCATGTACCACTGCACAACGGAGTAGCAGTGGTGAGTCACGGGTTCGTTTTCGCAGGCGAGCGCGTCGTCGGCGAGAACAAGCCACGCGACGAGCACGAGTGGCAAGGCAAGGATGTGACTCCGGCTGATGCGTGATGTGCGGTGGCCCGGATCGTGCTCGATCATTCTTTACCCCTAAAGCAGAAGCGTCCTAGCTTCAGGAATCTCCAGATAACGGAAGACTTCCATAGATTGGTCGTTGTTTTCTGTGCGCGACCTTACAAGCTCGGCACTTGCTTGTCAAGAGAGGCGGCGATTATCAGTGGGCAGTAGACCCTCTATCGCTTCCTGCCCAAGGAGGGAGTCTGGGGTGTTTGGCTATTTGCGGCTCTCGCGGGCGTTCCCATCCCGCTTGGTCGAGGTCAGATCGGCACCGCTCGCAACCTCTTACTCTCAAACTGACACATCGCGTAAGACCACAGATGCGGCGATGGTCGTGGACTACTCGAAGCTCGTGCCTTCATTGGAGCGGATATACGACCCACTCGTTTGTGGCACATCCACATCAGACATACCCGTAGGCATATCTGCCGCTCCAGGCCACAGGCCGATGCGGCGCGGTGACTCTACCAGCGGTAGTGCGCGAAGGCCTTGTTGGCCTGGGCCATGCGGTAGATGTCGTCCTTGCGCTTGTAGGCGCCGCCCTGCTGGGACTGAGCGTCGAGCAGCTCGTTGGCCAAGCGCTGGGCCATCGTCTTCTCGCGGCGAGCACGGGCGAACTCGACCAGCCAGCGCACCGCCAGCGTACGAGCACGTGCGCTTGGAACCTCGACCGGTACCTGGTAGGTGGCTCCGCCGACGCGGCGCGAGCGAACCTCGAGCGCGGGCGTGAGCGCCTTGATCGATGCCTCGAGCTGCTCGATCGGATCCTTGTCCGAGCGCTCACCGAGGACGGCAAGCGCGTCATAGACGATCCGCTCGGCTGTGGACTTCTTGCCGTCGAGCATCACCTTGTTGATGATCTGCTGAACAAGCTTCGAGCGATGGATGGAGTCCGCTTCAAGCGGACGCACCTGGGCGGCTGCGCGACGTGGCATGGTCTGAGTCCGCTACTTCTTCTTTACGCCGTACTGAGAGCGACCTTGCTTGCGATCGCTCACACCGGCGGCGTCGAGCGTGCCGCGCACGACCTTGTAGCGCACACCGGGAAGATCCTTGACGCGACCGCCGCGGACCAGGACCACAGAGTGCTCCTGCAGATTGTGGCCCTCACCCGGGATGTAGGCCGTGACCTCGATCGAGCCCGCGATACGCACACGCGCGACCTTGCGCAGGGCGGAGTTGGGCTTCTTCGGGGTCGTCGTGTACACACGCGTGCACACGCCACGCCGCTGTGGGGCGGCGACCTTCTTCTTGCGTCCCTTGCCCGACTTCAGGCCTGGAGTCGCGAGCTTTTTCTTGGGCGCTATGCGTCCCTTGCGCACTAGTTGCGAGGTGGTGGGCATTCGGGCCGGAATCCTAGCAGCAAGCCCTGAGCGAGCGCCGGCTCACGCGCCGGAGCGCAGGCCCGCGGAGCGTACGGGCGCGGGCATGAGCGCCGCGGCGACGAGCACGAGCACGAAGGCGAGCGACTGGAAGACGATCCCTACCGCGCTTGCCGGCATCGGGTCGCCGAACACGACGATGCCACCGGCGACCCCGGCGATGTTGGCGGCCGTACCGGTAACCGCTATGACAGGGACGGCTTCGCCGTCCTGCAGACCACGGGCAGAGGCGTAGAACGCGAGGATCGAGGCGAGCAGCGCAACCGCAAGCCATGGGCTGAGCAGAACCCCGAGCGGCCCGTGAGCGGCCACGATGCCCGTCAGCGCCTTGATCGAGACATCGGAGACGCCGAAGAGGATGCCGGCGGCGGCCCCGAGCATCATGCCGTGATGCTCGACCGGTCCGCCCATGCGAGGACCCATGATGAGCAGACCACCGAGACCGAACAGTCCAGCCTCGAAGGAGATCATCGCCGGATCGGAGAAGTGGGAATGGGCGCCGTGCATGGCGGGCAAGGTCAGGCCGAGCATCACGAGCCCAGCCGCCGTGAGCCACAGACCAAGCCATTGACGCGGTCCGACCTTGAAGCCGAACATGCGATCGGCCATCACCGCGATCAGCACGACGCCGGCGGCGAGCGCTACCTGCACGACGGACATCGGAGCGAGTGCCAGCGCCGCCACGTGCAGGGCCCAGGAGGCCGCGGCGACGATCATGCCGATCGCAAACCACTTGGAGGAGAACAGGGCGCGTCCGGAGCGTAGCGGATGACGCACGTCCACTCTGGCCACCGAATTGGCGCCCCGGTACTTGTAGAAGAAACCGAGGTTGGCCACGAAGGCGCAGGCCAGCGCGAGGAATATGCCTAGATCGAGAGTCATAGCGGGAGGTCGGACGGAGTGATCCATCGGCAGCGCACGACGGATGCTTTACTGCCCTTGCGCGACTCAGGCAGATTACCGGTGCTCACCTCAGTGCAAGCTAAAGACCAACGATCGGCTCTCGAAGAGGACTCGCGGCGAGTCGCGGCGAGCGACAGCGTGTCGGGCGATGGCAACCCGAATGTGCATACCCCCCGCGCGCGCGGGGGGCAGCCCGTTTCGGAGGACCTTCCCCGTACCCGCACAGTGGAGCCCAACCCGAAAGCCCACTCCCCCGCGCGCGGGGGGCAGCCCGATTCGAAGACCCCTCCCACGCTGGGGCCACCCGATTCGCAAGACCTTCCCCGTAGCCACACAGCGGAGCCCAACCCGAAAGCCCAACCCCGCGCGCGCGGGGGGCAGCCCGCTTCGGAGGACCTTCCCCTGCTGTTGGTCGACATCGACGGGGTGATCTCGCTGTTCTCGTTCGGGCCTGACGCACGGCCCGAGGGATCATTCCATTCGATCGACGGCATACCCCACTTTCTTTCGTCCGCGGCGGCCGTGCACCTGCTCGCTTTGGCGAGGACGTTCGAGCTGGCTTGGGCCAGCGGCTGGGAGGAGAAGGCCAACGAATACCTCCCCCACCTGCTTGGCCTGCCGACGCTGCCCCATCTGAGCTTCGAGAGACCCAAACAGGCGACGCGCCGCACCAGCGCGCATTGGAAGCTCGAGGCAATCGACGAGTATGCCGGCGCGACACGACCGTTGGCATGGGTCGACGATGCATTCAACGAGGCGTGCCACGAATGGGCGCACGCGCGGGAGGCACCCACCCTGCTCGTGGAGACCGCCCCGGCAAGCGGCCTCACCCAGCAGCAGGCGGAGATTCTGGAACGCTGGGCGCGGGGGCTTGCGGGGTCGCCGAAGGCTGGGGCGCCGGCGGGTTGAAGGACACGGTGGCGGCAAGCGACAGCGGGTCCGAGACGGCCGCCGGCAGGTTGGCGGCGCCAGGGAAGAGCGCACGCAGCACGGTTGCGTCGGGGGCGGTGGCGAGCGCAATCGGTAGCGACCACTGGCCCTCGGCATCGGTGACGGCCTGGGCCACGGTGCTCTCGAGCACCGTTTCGCCTCGTCGCTGGACGGTGCGAAGCTGAATTGCCACCGGTGCGCCCACGAGCGGGGTGCCGTCGAGCAACCGCAGGCTACCGGCAAGCGCGCCCTGGGCACTCTGAGCACCTTGAGCGCCCTGAGCGCCCTGAGCGCCCTGAGCGCCTGGCATCGTCGCGGCCTGCAGTTGCAAGGTGGCCCGTGCGGGGGTGCCGGCGAGGCCGGCCGCGGCTTGGCGCACTGCCCCGAGCTCGCCGTAGAGGGCGTCGCCCGGACAATCGGTGGAGTCGGCGTCGCGATGGCCGGCGACGCGCGGCAGCGACACGGGGGTGTGGGCCGGGTAGCGGCTGTAGACGGCGCCGCCGGGGGTGACTCGCACGGTGACGTGGCCTTCCACCGGCGCGCCGTGTAGTGAGAGCTTCCAAGCGATCAGGTGCCGCAGCGCGCCGAGGGCGGCGGCGGAGATGCGCTGGGCGCTGTATGTGCCCAGGATGGCGATGCCCGTCGAGTAGGCGTTGTAGCCCCCGGCCTGGGCGCCGACGACGGGCTCGTCGATCCCGCCGGCGCGCGCCTCGAAGATGCGCCCGAAGCGGTCGATCACGAAGTTGTAGCCGATGTCGTTCCAGCCGTGGGTGTAGCGGTGGAATACGTAGATCGAGCGCAGCATCGCGGGCACTTCCGCGGCGCTGTAGCCATCGGGGTTCTCGGTGTGGTGCACGAACGCGAGCTTGACCGTCCCGTATTCGGGAGCGACCCGGGGGTGCTCGATGCCGCGCGCCCAGGCGCCGCGCGCCACGATCGGTGGCTGGCCGGGTCCGGCCTGCAGGCCTGAGGTCACGAGCGGCAGGCCCGCAAGCACCGCGGGCCTGTCCGCCAGGAGCTGCGCGAAGGCGCCGCGTGGGCGCACAACGCTACCCGCGCCGGCCCCCGCCAGTGCGATCAGAGATCGGCGTGTGATTCCGCCAGAGCCCACCGTCTCCATATACCCGCCCGCAACACCGATGACCTGCGCTCGGAGCGACATGGCACATAAGAATGCTCACAAATCGAGCCTGCTCATGGGCAAATCGCTTCCGAGCGACGCCATCCAGTCAAGAGGAGGAGCGCGGGCGCGCATGCGCGCCCGCGTCGGCCGGCACATGTGCCGGCCGAGATAGCGGCACATGTGCCGCTATCTAACAAACAGGGAGAGAACTACTCTCCCGACTCCTCAGGCACCTCGAGCTCGCCGAGCCCCTCCACGAAACCGGGATCTGAGCTGCCGGCTCCGATCTTCTCCAAAGAGGCGAGGTCGGCGTCGAACTCGCTGCCGTAGCCGGCGCTCAGCGCCTCACCGTCGGCAAGGCCCAGCTCGGCCGCGATCTCCTCCTGGTCGAGCAGGCCGACGTCGTCGATCGCGCGCGGCAGCGGCTCGGACGGTTCGATCTCGATCCTCCGGTAGCGCTTGAGACCGGTAGCAGCCGGGATCAGCTTGCCGATGATCACGTTCTCCTTGAGACCGTTGAGGCGATCGATCTTGCCCTCCAGCGACGCGTCGGTGAGCACCTTGGTGGTCTCCTGGAAGGAGGCCGCCGAGAGGAACGAGTCGGTGTTCAGCGAGGCCTTGGTGATGCCGAGGATGATGTCCTCGAACTGAGCGGTCTCGCCACCCTTGGCGATCACAGCGTCGTTGGCGGTCGCGAATTCGTAGCGGTCCACGAACTGCCCGGGCAGGTAGTCGGTGTCGCCCTTCTGATCGACCCTGACCTTCTTGAGCATCTGCCTGACGATCAGCTCGATGTGCTTGTCGTTGATGTCGACGCCCTGGGACTTGTAGACCTCCTGAACCTCCTTGACCAAGTACTGCTCGGTCTCGGTACGTCCGCGGATCGCCAGAAGCTCGTGCGGGTAGAGCGAGCCCTCGTTGAGCTGCTTACCGGCCGCGATCTTCTCACCCGCGGTCACATACAGGCGCGTGCGGCGCGGGAAGGCATGGCGATGCTCCTCGCCGGCCTCGTCGGTGATGACGACCGTGAGCGCCTTCTCGGTCTCTTCGATCGAGACGATCCCGTCCTGCTCGGCGATCTTCGCCAGCCCCTTAGGCTTGCGTGCCTCGAAGAGCTCGACCACGCGCGGGAGTCCGTGCGTGATGTCCGCGCCGGCGACACCGCCGGTGTGGAAGGTACGCATCGTCAGCTGCGTACCAGGCTCGCCGATCGACTGGGCGGCGACGATGCCGACGGCATCTCCGATCTGGGCTGTCTGACCGGTGGCCATCGCGCGGGCATAACACGCCTGGCACACGCCGCTGGGGGCCCTGCACTTGAGCACCGAGCGGACGGGAACCGTCACGCGCACGCCTTTCTCGTAGTCGTCGGCGAAAGCCTCCGCGAAGTCAGCGAGCTGCTGGCGTCCGATTTCCTCACCACCCTCGGCGAGCATGCGCCCACGCTTGGTCGTGATCGGCTGGGCAGCGGTACGTCCGACGAGGTTTTCGTTGGGCTCTCCGCCATCGTTCCAGACGGTCATCTCGATGTATTCCTCGGTGCCGCAGTCGACCTCACGGATGATCACGTCCTGTGCGACGTCCACCAGGCGCCGGGTCAGATAGCCCGAGTCGGCGGTGCGCAGAGCGGTATCGGCCAAGCCCTTTCGGGCACCGTGCGTGGAGATGAAGTACTCCAGCACCGACAGCCCCTCCATGAAGTTGGACTTGATCGGCCGCTCGATGATCTCACCCTTCGGATTGGCCATCAGGCCGCGCATCCCCGCCAGCTGGCGAATCTGCTTGAAGGAACCACGGGCGCCCGAGTTGGCCATCATGAAGATCGGGTTGAGCGTGTCGAGGTTCTGGATCATCGCCTCGGCCACCTCGTCGGTGGCTGCGTTCCACTTCTCCACAACCGCCTCGTGACGCTCCTCCTGGGTGATCAGGCCCATGTCGTACTGGTCGGTGATGTCCCCCACGAGCTTGTCGTACTTGTCGAGAATCGACTGCTTCTCGGGCGGGATGACCACGTCGTTCTTGGAGATCGTGATGCCGGCCTGCGTGGCGTACTTGAAGCCGAGATCCTTGAATGCGTCGAGCACCAGCGAGATGGTCGTCGCACCGTAGGTCTGGACGAGCGCGTCGATCAAGCGCGTGGTGTCGCGCTTCTTCATCGACTGATTGACGTACACGTACTTGGACGCGTCGAACTGATCGCCGAGCGCCTCGGCCAGCGCACGCTCGATGCGGTCGTTGTAGATGATCCGCCCGACGGTGGTCAGCAGGTGACCACCCTCGCGTCCCATCGGACGGAACTCGGCGATGTCGTGCAGCTTCACGACGCCCGCCTCGTAGGAGAGCTCGGCCTCCTGCGCGGTACGGAACACATGCGGACGAGGCTCGTAGGTAGCCCTGTCGATCTTCGACAGCTCATCGGCTTCGAGGCCGTAGGTGAGGTAGTAGGCACCAAGGATCATGTCCTGGGTAGGCGTCGCCAGCGGCGCCCCGTGAGCCGGCGAGAGGATGTTGTTGGAGGACAGCATCAGGATGCGTGCCTCCGCCTGAGCCTCGGCCGACAGGGGCAGGTGGACCGCCATCTGATCGCCGTCGAAGTCGGCGTTGAAGGCGTGGCACACGAGCGGGTGCACCTGGATCGCCTTGCCCTCGACCAACAGCGGTTCGAAGGCCTGAATGCCGAGACGGTGGAGCGTCGGCGCCCGGTTGAGCAGCACTGGATGCTCGTGGATGACCTCCTCGAGCACGTCCCAGACCTCGCCGATCATCGAGTCGACCATCTTCTTGGCCGCCTTGATGTTCTGGGCGGACTTGCGCTCGACAAGGCGCGCCATGATGAACGGCTTGAACAGCTCGAGCGCCATGATCTTCGGCAGCCCGCACTGGTGCAGCTTCAAGTACGGCCCCGCGACGATCACCGAGCGACCGGAGTAGTCCACGCGCTTGCCGAGCAGGTTCTGGCGGAAGCGCCCCTGCTTGCCCTTGAGCATGTCCGAGAGCGA
>DATHNH010000109.1:0-13081 GCA_035486255.1 Solirubrobacteraceae bacterium
TTGTGGTGCTCGGCGCCAGGCTCGACTTGCGTGGGCTGTTCTCAGACCCAAAGCTGATCGAGCTGGCGGGGACGTTGGCGCTGCTGAACGTGCTGGTGCACGTACTCGCCGCGCGGCTCTCGCGCCAACCGCGCGCGGCGGGCCTCGTCACCTCCGCGCAGCTCGGCGTGCCCTCGGCGATCGTCGCGCTGGGATTGCCGGAGCACGTGCTGAGCTCCTCCCAAGCGGGGGCGATCATGGTGGCCGCGTTGCTCAGCATCGTGGCCTGCTCGGTCGGCACTGTAATGCTCGAAGACGAGCGTGGAAGCCCAGGCTAAGAACGTCTTTCAAAATGAGCTCTGTGCCGGGCGTTTATGGATCGTGAAAGAGCTGGGGTGTATGGCTCATCTTTCGAGTGATCTGCTCAACACCCCCCTTTGCGAACGCTTAGATGAAGGTTAGGGACCAAAATAATCCCCTGCCCACAACAGGGGGTATCGAGACGTGCAGGTCATTTTGAAAGACCTTCTAAGCCCAGTCAGCTGACCCGGAGCGCATCAGTGGTTTCCCACACACACGAGAGACGCCTACTGAGATGTCGCGCGCAGTGGGTAGGTTGCATCTATGCGAGAGGCGAACCCAGCGGACGACCCGGCGGCAGACGCCGACGCGGTACTCGCCACGCCCGAGGATCGCGGATACCTGACCGATGGTGAGACGTTGTTTCACATCGAGCGCACACTCGTCGACGATCCCAAGGGCGAGCTCCTGATGGAGCTCGAGGATTGCGGGACACTCGAGCTGATCGTGTGCTCGGCTCGCTCGGTCGCGGAGCTGGGTCTGCGCCCGGTGAAGCCACTCGCGCCCGCGCCGGCGTGAGCGCGAGCATCCTCGCGCGCGAACCCGTTCGAACCGTTATTGCAGGCACACGCGACGCGACGCCTCAGACAGTCCGTTTCGAGCACACACAATCCCGCGAAAGCGGCGACCTGGCTGGCGTGAGCTTGCCGTGAATGCAAGCCTCCTATGACAGCTGTCGCCGGAGGAGGCGTGAAATGCATAGGCTGGCGAGATGCGCTGGCTGGTGGACGGCATGAACGTGATCGGGACGCGCCCCGATGGCTGGTGGGAGGACCGTCACGCAGCGATGGTAAAGCTCGTGCATCAATTGGAGCTTTGGGCTGCCTATGGCGGGGAGGATGTGACCGTGGTGTTCGAGCAGCCCCCCAGACCGCCGATCCGCTCGACGGTGATTGTCGTCGCGCACGCGCCCCGGCCGAAACGAGACTCGGCCGACGACGAGATCGTGCGACTGCTCAAGCAGGAGGACGAGCCGGGCCTCGTGCGCGTCGTGACCTCCGATCACTGGCTGTCGGATCGCGTGCACGCGGAGGGCGCCAGCGTGGAGCCGGCGGAGTGGTTTCGGGGGCAGATCGAAGGGGCATGAGGTGGATCAAAGGGGCATGAGAATCAAAGGGGCATGAGGTAGACAAACGCGTCGCCTGCCGAGCGCGAGGAGTCGCCTTGGTTCTTGGTTAGGAAGGTCGGAGCACAAGACAATGACCTTGCCAAGCAGGTCGGACCACAGAACTATGGGTCCGTGGAGGCAGAACGTGCCCCAAAAAGATCGGAACGTCCTGCACCCCTATTTTCGAAACACGTTCTCAGAGGACGGGCGGAGGGGTGCCTTCGGCGCCGGCCAGCAGCTCGGGGTCCCATTTGCATACGAGGCAGGCGTGACGAAAAGCCGAGCGCGCGAACTCGAGCGCGAAGGCCTGCTGGTCGAGGGCGGCGCACACGTCGTCCCAGTCGAGCACGTACTCGCCGAGCGCGCCCTGCCAGCGCGCGGCGGACGGCGAGAGCGAGCTGTTCGCAAAACCATCAGGCGCCGGGTGGGCGTAGGCGTAGAAAGCAGCCCGCTCGTAGCGCGCGTCGCCGGGCCACCAGCCCACGGCTACCTCTTGGGCGTTCATGGCATTGCGCATTATGAAATCCTCGGACGGGGGATCGGCGGGCTCGCCCGAGAAGAGGTTGACGGCGAGGTCGAACGAGCCCCACCAGGCGTTGACCGGCGTGGAGCGGCCACGATATGGCGCACGGAACGCGCCAAGCACGAGCGCGGCTTGCGTGGCGGCGGCGAAGTAGCGCTCGACCTGCGTGGGCTCGTAGCGGGTGTGCTCGTGATCCTCGTCGAGCGGCACGCTCCAGGAGACCTCCTGCGGCGTGGGGTCGATCTCGAGGGAGCCGGCGAGCGCGCGGACCGCCCCGAGCAGCTCGCGTGTGACCTCGCCGACCGGGCGGTCGGGTGCGAGCGCCACACGCTGCACGCGTCCATCGCTGTGCTCGACAAGCGCCTCGTGGCTGTGCAGGTCGAGCGCGACGACGAACGCTCCCGAGCCGTTTGGTGCGGGCAGCGGCAGCGTCTCCCAGCCGCGCGCGCTCAAGCGCAACGCCGCATGCTGCAACTGCGGCTCGGGCGGGGCGAGCACGGCTGCCAGCTTGCCGAGGACCTGTGTGTGCGCGTGGAGCGTGTCGCAGGTTTCGCTCCACTCGTCGTAAGGCAGCGTGAGCCAATCGGCAGACATAGCTAGACGCTACACCCGCATGCACGCCACGCCAAATTTGCTCCTTTGCCGGCGCCCTTTGCTCCTCCGCCTTGCGACCACGTCGAGCATTGCGCGCAAAGGCCGCCCCCAGCAAGCTTGTGACACGCTTGTAACATTGGTCTCGATGGGGGTAATGGATCTAATGTGGGTGGTATGACCACGCGCATCGTCATCGCCGGTGGTGGCTTCGGCGGCTTTTATGCGGCTCGCTCGCTCGAGCGGATCGCGATCGTGAACAGCGCGCGGGTGACGCTCGTAAATGACGCCAACTTCATGCTCTACACACCGTTGCTTCCCGGAGCGGCGGGCGCGACGCTCGATCCGCGTCACGTGGCGGTGCCGCTGCGCTCGCAGTTGCGGCGCACCGAGCTGGTAATCGGAAGCGTCACCGGTGCCGACCCCGAGCGGCAACTGCTCGGCGTGTGTAGAAGCGACGGCGAGCGGATCGAACTTGGCTACGACCACCTGCTCGTCGCGCTCGGGTCGGTATCGCGCACGCTCCCGATTCCGGGGCTCGCGGAATATGCGATTGGGCTCAAGTCGCTGTCCGACGCTACGGCGCTTCGCAACAAGGTGCTCGATTGCTTGGACATCGCCGAGTCGCTGGAGGACCCGGTGCGCCGCGGCGAGTATCTCGGGTTCGTGTTCCTCGGTGCCGGCTATGCCGGGCTGGAGGGATTGGCAGAGCTTCAGGATTTCGCCGCACAGGCGATCAAGCTCTACCCCCGCTGCGCCGCGCAGGGGATGCGCTGGGTGCTTGTCGAGGCGCGCGAGCGGATCATGCCCGAGGTGCCTACGAGCCTGTCCGCGTTCGCCGCGCGCGAGCTACGCACACGTGGCATAGAGATCTACACGTCTACGACACTCGCGTCAGTCAGCGAGCACGAGGCAACGCTCTCGGGCGGCGAGCGCATAGCTGCGCGCACGCTTGTGTGGACCGCGGGCGTACGGCCGAGCCCCGTCGTCGGCTCACTCGGACTTCCACTGGACGAGGGGGGACGAGTTCTCACCGACCGGGAGCTGCGCGTGCCCGGCTACCCCGGGGTGTGGGCGATCGGCGACTGCGCCGCCGTTCCCGACCCCGCAAAAACTGGACACGTCTGTCCGCCCACGGCTCAGCACGCCATCCGCCAAGGACGACTGGCGGCTTCCAACATCGCCGCTTCGTTGGAGGATCGTCCGGCACGAGCGTTCCGCTACCGCACCGCGGGGGTGGTCGCCGAGCTCGGTCACAACAAGGCAGTCGCGATCACCCTTGGTGTGCGCTGGCGCGGCTTGCCGGCGTGGTTCATCGCTCGCACCTACCATCTGCTCTTGATGCCCGGCTTCGGGCGCAAGCTACGCCTGCTGGCCGATTGGAACGTCGCATTGCTATTCGGCCGCGACGCTTCCTCCCCCGGACGTCTCGGCAGCCCAACGCCACTCGAGCCCGCGGACCGCCAAGAGCCCTCGCGTGAATCGCAGCTCGCAGGCGCGAGTCGAGTCGGCACGCAATTTCAGGAAAGTGTTTGCGGATCGACCCGCGATCCTTGATCTCTGCCGGCATGAGTGCTGCCGGCATGGCGCACTCGCTACCCGTGGCACCATGGCGACCCATTCGATCGCTTGCTCGTCGAGCCCAGGCCGGCCTCGAGGACGCGGTCCTGATTTCGAATGACAAGAATCTGGACCCTTAAGGCGTGCGGCTCGCCTGGTAGCCCTGGCACGCGATGGCGAAAACGCAGGCTGGTCCGCAAACGCTTTGGACCAGACGGACCGTCCGTAGTTTTCCGTTTGGTGTTCGCGGTAGGACCCCGTTGCATCCCTCGATGGATAGGTGAGGATTGGGGCGAGCTTTTGGGGCGTTTGTCCGTGCGCGGAGGAGCTGGGCATGTCTGATGAGGTTGTTCCCCCCGGTGAGGGTCCTGGTCTGGGACTCCTTGGTCCGCGGACGCGGCATCTGTTGGCGCTCGAGTTTGGCTCGAGGGCTCAGTTCGACGACGACCGCCTGGAGTGGCGCAGGCTTTTCTCGGAGACGCTGGGCACGTTCATGCTTGTGCTCGTCGCTGCGGGTGGGGGGATTCTGCATGGGGAGGGTCAGATCAGCCTGGCAGCGGCTGTGGTGGCACCCGGACTCATGGTCATGGGGATCATCCTGTTCATGGGCGCGGTCTCCGGCGCCCACTTGAACCCGGTGGTCTCGCTCGCGTTTGCGTTGCGCGGTGACTTCCCCTGGAAGCGCGTGCCGGGCTACATCATCGTCCAGTTGGTCGGTGCCACCCTGGCGTGCCTGTTCCTGTACGCGGTGTTCGGCAACATCCAGCATCTCGGCGCCACGTTGCCTGGCTCTGGGTATGCGAATTGGCAAGCGCTGCTGATGGAGATAGTCCTAACCGCAACGCTTGTGAGTGTCATCTTGGGAACCGCGTCGGCCGCGCAGAACGTCGGTGCGATCGCTGCGCTGGGCGTCGGCGGATACATAGCGCTCGCGGGCCTGTGGTCGGCACCAGTGAGCGGGACCTCGATGAACCCGGCGCGCTCGTTCGGCCCGGCCCTTGTGAGCGGCGACTTCACGAGCTATTGGGTCTATGTCGTGGGGCCATTGGCGGGTGCGCTGATAGCGGTCGGGTGTGCATTCGTGCTGCGCGGCAAGGGTGGTGATGCGATCTCCTACGCGGCGGGCTCCGGTGCGCTTGACGAGGGCAGCCTTGCCGCGAGACAGCGCCTCTCGCAAGCGATCGACCGGGGCGAGGTCTCGCCGTCCGATATCAGCGAGACCGACACGCGAAGGAGTCACCCGTGACCGCCACCATCCTTGCGAGTTGGAACGATGGCCCGCTAAGCAGCCATCGTTGACTTCGTGACATCGACGACAACGCCGGGGCCAGGATTTGTCGCGGTAGCGGATGCGGATCGGATCGCCACGTTCGACAACGACGGCACATTGTGGGCCGAAATCACGATTATCTCCTGCAACCACAGGTTTGCAGTGGCGCCCGGAGGCGACCCTCACCGCGCTTCACAGGACCTACTGCAAATGGTCCGTCGCGGCGTGGCGATCACCCTAAAGCGGAGTGGGTCTTTTCCCTATTGTGGTACATTCTTAGTGTGGCCCACACAGATAGACGAGTAATCGTGGGGGAGCGTGGACGGGTGGTCCTCCCATCTGCGGTACGCCGCGAGCTGGACCTGAAGCCCGGCACTCCCATGCTCCTGAGCACCGAGAAGGACGGCTCACTGCGACTGCGCCCGTATCGCACCGTAGCTGAACAGAGCCGCGGCCTGCTCCGCGATCTCCCCGGAGAGTCGATGGTCGATGATCTAATCGCCCAGCGACGCGCAGAAGCTGTGCAAGAGAACACCGAGTAGTTGGCTCTTGGCTCTTGTACTTGACGCCTCGGCGCTGCTTGCCTATCTTCGCGATGAGCCCGGCGCCGAGCTTGTGGCGGAGGCAATCGCTGATGGTGTGGTCATCTCGACCGTCAATCTCGCGGAGGTCCTCAGTCGCTCCGCCGACCAGGGAGCCAACCCGGCGAAGATCGCCGCCAAGCTCGCCCAAGGTGGCCTGCTCGACGGCGCGATCACCGTCGAGCCTTTCACGACCGCCGATGCGATCGACGCGGCACGCCTGCGACCTTTGACTCGCAACGCGGGACTTTCGCTCGGCGACCGTGCGTGCCTTGCGCTGGCGCGACGGCTGGGCACCCCGGCGTTGACAGCCGACACAGCCTGGCAAGGAGTAGCCCACGATGTCGAGCTGCACCGAATTCGCTGAACAGATACTCGCCGATACGAGAGCGCGAGCGGTGTCCGCTGACGCGCTCGCTTGGCCAGCGATGCAGAAGCCGGCCCTGCTCCTCGCGGAACCCGCAGGTTGTTCGGCTAGCTTGGTATCTGAAGCTATCAGGCGGCAAGAGACAGAGTTCAGGCACGATGCCAACACACGCGGGATCCGCAGTCCACCACCGGCCGGTTACGGGTGGGCGATCATCCCTCGGATGCCAACGCTCACTAGTCGCTACCCTCGCTTTCGCCTACCCGAGCCACCGCACGCCGCCCACAGCTCACACAGTGGCGGACTCATCGGAGCCGCTCTGCGTCCACGTCACCGTGTGGCCGTTGTACGCGACCGACCCCGGCACGATCCCGCCCGGCGTGCTGATGGCGAGCCGCGGTGGAAGTGGTGGAAGCCCAGCAGCACGAGCACCTGGCGCGTGGGAAACGGTTCGCCGGCACTCGGCGCGACGTTTGCGTCGTACATTTCTTCGAGGTAGACCGTGCGGCCGTCCGGCCCGAGCACGAACGCCTGCACCGGCGACTTCGCTGGCGAGGGGGGTTCGTCGAACGGCAGCGACTGTTCCCAGAATGCGACCTGGTAGCCGGCGCCGCTGCGAAGGTCCCTCACTTCGATCAACCAGTGGTTGCCGCCTTTGACGGTTGTTTGGATTTCGAGCGCGACGAAGCGGCCGGACACCTGCAGAATCAGCCACTTTCGATTTCATACGGGATGTGGCCCGACCCCCACAGCGGCCAGGCACGCGTGCTCCCATCCACGCAGCCGAACACCGTGCCCGAGCTCTTGAAGGCGCGCACGGTGCCGTGGTGCAAGATCGTGTGGCCATGCTTTCGCCGGCAGGTCACCCCACGCTGCTCCGCAGTGTGAGCGACATCCACAGCGTCGGCGACAGATGCGGACGTCAGCACAGCGCACACCGTCAGCGCGAGCGCCAGCTCAAGCGCGTTCACGCTTCGGAGTCTCACTTGCTCATCCTTGCTCATCCCGTCTGCCCCTTCGGCGCGTCTTCGCTCGACGGAGGCTCGTGCGCCGCGAATGGCGAGCCTACCCGGTCGGCCCCCAAGGAGGGACCAGACCTGGGCGAAGCTCGGAAATTGCGCGGAAGTGGCTTGCTCGTCGGAAGTGGCTTGCTCGTCATTAGGTACTAATGCTGTCTCCGATGCGCACGCAAAAGGTCCGCGAAAGGCGTGCTCGTGTCCTGCGTCTTCTCGGCAGCATAGACCGGCAACTCTCGGCGTTTGAGCTGCTCGATCCTCTGCTTCTCGTCCGTTGCGCTCGTGGGCGCGACCGCTGGTCAGACGCTTGCTCCAGCCGAGGGGCAAGCGCTTGACAGAGGCCGTTCCACGGTTCGTGGCATCCGTGTGCGGGGTTAAGAAGATCCCGGGACTGTCGGCGGCGTTCATTTACCTCCCCGATCGACCTCCCCGATCGTCGGCACGCGTCGGTGCCGACGCTCCGCTCATGCGCCTGTGAACCGATACTCAGTCTGCCAGGCGTCCTTCGAGTCGGTGTGGGCGATCCAAAAAAGCTCTGCGATGTTGTCCGGATCGAAGTCCGTCCCCGGCTTGACGGCACCGGCGATCGTGACGGTCGCGGCGTGGATGCCGTCCTCCCGGACGCCGGCGGCGATCAGCGTTTGCGCCGAGCGCAGGGCGGCCTTCCCCATCGAGAGGCTCGCCAGTGCAGGCACTGGATTGTCGGCGAAGCCGCCGCTGGTGACCAGCAAGGTGCCGCCGCCAGCTGCCCGCAGGACGGGCGCGGCTACCTGTGCCGCTATGACCGCACCGAGGACATCGACATCGTGGGCGGTTCGGAGCCGCTCGACGGTGGTCTCGAGGATCTGGCCTGGATCTGGTAGGGCAGCGTTGTATACAACGACACCGGGCGCCCCGGGGGCACCGAAGATCCTCTCAAGCGTCTCGCGGTAGCCGTCCAGATCCTCGATATCCGCGCTGATCGCCTCTATCTGAAGTCCGGCGCTGCGCAGTTCGGAGGCGAGCTGGTCGAGCGTTTCGCTGCGGGAGATGAGTGTGCTGCGGAAGCTCTCGCGGCCAAAGCGCCTAACCACACCGGCGCCGACTCCTGGTCCGGCCCCGATCAGCAGGAGATGATGGGGGTCAACAGGCTCGGGCATTTACCACCTCCGGCTAGGGCTTTCGCCCGGCTGTCAGCCTGGGCCGCTGTCCTTGGTGTCGAATCACCAGACGAACGTTTTACCAGGGTTCGATCAATCAACCGCAGTACGGACGTGAGCCAGCTAATGAAGCCTTGCAATGCTCAACGGTCGACGTCTGCCAGTCGAAGCTAGGTCGAGAAGTAGCTAAGCGCGAAGTCGTGAGCAGCCGACGGTATTCCTCTCGGGTCTGCTCGCGGACCGCGTCACGACCACCACCGGAGTGGCGTGCGACCCAGGCCAGCGCATGGGCATGCAGCGTCTGTCCGCGTCGTATCTCCCGTGCTCGAGCATCGCGCCGAAGCTTGATCGCGCGCGCTTCGGCGAAAAGTGGCCGCAGACTCCTTGTGCTGGCGACCATCGAGGCGATAGATCGCGACGTAGCCGAAGCCTCGGCGGTAGACCCCTGGATGGGCGGTCCGCTCGAGCAACACCCCAGACTGTTGCCCTGTTGCCAGCGCTGTTGTCACCCAAACGGGTTCTCCAGGCGGGCCGAGAGCCCCGCAAACCCCGCCCCCACGAACAAGGTCACCGTGCCAACGACTACGCGCCCGCGGATACTTTGGTCAAACTTGGCTCTGCCAAGTCAAAAGTAGACGTGTCGGCATGGGAGGAGTTCCTTAGCGAGCTAGTTGAGCCAGTGGGCCGGGCACGTCGATCTAGGGCAGTACGCAGCCTACGTAACGCACACCCCGAACGCACGATTCGTTCGATCCCAGTCGCTCAGGCCGCTCATCGGTGGGGGCGGATTTTGGAGGCAGTCACGGAGGTACTGAAGGCGGCCGGGGCGTCTATGCAAGCTCAGGAAATCCATGCAGCGGTCGAGAAGTTGCTAGGCGAGCCGGCATCTTGGTCATCGGTCAGGAACTGCTTGGCCTCGGACGTCCACGGTAAGTCGCCTCGGTTTGAGCGCGTCGGGCACGGGCGGTATCGAATGGCAACACCGAGTTTCGAGTCCCGTTGACCGCGCCAGCCTCAACCCTTATTTCAAAACGGTCCAACCGGGGTCGAGGTTTTGGTGGAGCTGCTGCTAGAGCCCGTGGGGCGGAGGCAGCGGCAAAAGGTACTCTCGCTACTGGATACAATCTCCGTGGCCTCTTATCCACAAGCTCCATGAGGAGCGGTTTGGGCCAACCCCAGCGAGGGCAAATCCGCAGGCCGCGTTGAGTCTCGACAGGCCAGGAGCAGGTAGTCAGGGCAAATTCAGCGGGGGGCCATGCCGTCAACGAGATGGAGCGATTGGAGGTCTCGCCAAAGCCATGAGTACGCGAGCTTGCTTGACGCTTCCGGGTCATTGAGCTCAAACGGACTGCCTCCCGTCCATGCAGAGATCCACCGTGCCGCATGTGGGCGCATCTGTAGAATCCGGCTGTAAAGGTCGCGCACCTCTCCGTGGTTCCGCCGCTCGGTCGAGATGACGAACTCAACCGAATTGTGCGCCGCTTGGGGCATCGGCTCAAAGTGGCCTTCGATATGAGGTATGCCAAAAGCGGGGCTCATACGGTCACGGCTTGGGTCGATACGCCCTTCAAACTTGGCCGGTAGAGTTACAGCCATTGGGAGCCTGTCCCGTAGGGTCTCGAACCACTGCTCAATGAGTGCACAGTAAATGACTAGCGCGTTTTCATAGATGGCAGTTGCTAGCTCTATAAGCCGTTGATCGCTGAAGAACAGACCAATCATGCCTCCTGTTGGTTCGAGGTCAGCACGTGGAAGCGGACAGGTCAGCGTCTGGTCCCCTCTGTCAGTTAGGAAGTCAAGCTGGTTCTTCAGCCAGAGGGCGTTAAACTGAGATTGCGGATTGCCAAAGTACGCCGTCGATCCCCCGGCCGCCGCAACGCGGGCAATGATTCCATCGAGTCTCCGGCGCAAAGGTGCAATCTCAAGTTGTGCAGTCAGTAGGGAGTTGCCTCCAGCGAGCGTCAATGCGCTTACCCATACGCGCTCGGTTATCCAGGGCTCACAGCCGGGGAGGTTGAACGTGCGGCTCTTCATGTGCTTGGTCAGATCTCCCCGTAGCTCATCGCGTCCCCAACGCCATGCCCATGCCGCGCCGCGCCCCACGGCCGTGCCAGTCCATCGTCGAAACCCGGTGCTGAAAGGAGACAGATCCGTCGGGGTTAGCTGGAAGATGTCGTCTCGCGGCTCGTCTCCGTACCAGAAGCTGTAGTCAATATGCTCGCCGCCAGTTCCTATCGCGAGTGGCAAGATGTGACCGTCCTTGCGCACAGGCAGGACCAGCTGACTTAGTTCACCGGCACTATCAGCAATACTCTGGAGAGCGTTGCGCATCTGCATCCCAGCCTCACGCCAGGGTGGAGCCGGAATTCCCTCCAGACTTGCTCGAGCCAGAGCCTCATCAATAACGGCAAACGCGAAACCCGGTATCTCCTGCATCAATGGGCCGAGCAGGGTACTGGCCTGCTCAAACGAGCCTGTCGCGACTGCGAGAGCCAGCGGATAGAGCCAAAGATCGATTTCATCCCGAGCGGAAAGCAGCTCGGTCGCGGTAATTTGCCCCTCAAGCAGAGCCTGTGCCGCAAACCACTGTGCCAAGATCGGCAGCGCCGGCACGATCCCGCCCGGTCGTTCTCCCACAACGCCGCTATCGATGAGTTGGCGAACCTCGGTGGGAGTTCCGACCTCGGCCGCAGGCACTGCGCCCAGCCCCCGCTTGATAGATGCCGTGGAGAGCCTGATCAATGTTTCTCGCGCGTGCGACGATGCAACCTTTTTCTCTGCCTGCTTGCCCAAGAAGGCGAGAAGATCACCTTGTGAGCGCGGCTGGCCGGTTGGGCGCTGCCGTTGCCACACCCCATAAAGCAGGGCAAACAGCGGCCGACGCATCGACTCCAGAACGGGCTTTGGCAGGCCGTAACGAAGTCCTCCCTGTAGCGCACGGCCCGCTCCGATATTTGCCACGCCCCACAGCACTTCGTCGTCCTCCAGCTCCGGCATCCGGCGAAGCTCCTCGACGTTGTTGAACGAGAGCATTGGTCGCGATGTGATGAGCACCGTTGTCTCGGGCCATGCAACAACGAGTTGGCGCGCTTCATCCAAGAGCACCGCCCCAATGTCAGCTCCTACCTCATCAAGACCATCGACGACTATGACTGCTCCCTGGACACGAGGCTCTCCTACGCCGTCGCATATCGCCTGCGCAGTTACGGCAAGTCCCTTTTGCGCCTCTTTACTGGACATCCACACTGGCACCGGAGCGCTGCCATCAGTAATAAGGTTTTCGAGTCCTCGTTGAAGATGACGCTCAGCTACAAGCGACTTGCCGGAGCCCATCTCCCCGGAGAGTAGGATCACACGGTTGGAAACGTCGGGCAACACGGCGTCTGCGCCAGCACCAACGCCCGGATTGTCGGCGAGCGAGAGCGCCTCGCCCCGTGGAAGTCCGGCGGCCTGCCACCGCGATACGCATCGACCGCGTGAGGCTCGCCCTAGTCCCTCGATAAGCGCCACACGACTAAGGCTCGGTTCTCCCCGAAGCGCTCGTGCGATCACATCGTGCATCGCCAACTCTAGTGCCTGGGCCAGCTCATCGATGCTAGCCGCATCACCATACTTCACTCGATCTTTGACGCGCTTAAGTAGCGCTTCACACTCGACGCTGCGCGGCTCGGTACCGAAACGAATTACGATAATCTGTCGATTGTGGGCAAGCGCTTCGTCTATCTCGTTGATTACAGGCTGGGTCACTTCGGCGCCTGCCAGCCAAATTACGATGTCAGCCTCCCGCACGTGGCGCAGGTAGGCGTCGCCTGCGGCTTCAGGACTCGCTGGCGTATACTCAAATGCCCACACCGACAAATATGGGACGCGATCAAATGCCTCCACCACCGCCTGGCGGGCATCGTTGAGGCTGCCCCGCATGACGCTCGAAAGGAAGGCTTCGATTTGTCGCTCGCCTGCTCGGAGGGGCGGTCGCGGTAGCCTGACAGGCAGTGACGGAGCTGACTCACTCATAGCATTTATTATACGCTCGCCTATGCCAACCGTTGGTATTTGCTGGGTTGATCGCGTTGTGTGGGGTCGGCGGTTAGCGGTCACGTCGCACAAGCGGCAATATGCGGCGAGTGCTTACCGCAAGCCAGCACGACTGGGGTCGCCGATCCAGTCCGCAGCCTTGTCCAGAAATCTCCATACATCGTCGGGGCCGGGTACGGCATAGGTCTGGCTGTTGGGATTGGAACCAAGTGCCCGAAAGACGTCGACGATCCACTTCGCCTTGCTGCCACTTGCGACGTTCAGGGGGGAGAGCCAACACTCTAGTTCGCCAACATCTACAACAAAAATGCCGTACTGGCCGAGGTTCTCGAGCAGGTCCCGAGCTGCTGCTCGCTCGGTCGAGGTAAGCCCCGAAATGCCCGTGGTCTTGCAGATCAGCTTATTGTCCGGACCCTTTCCAAGGGCTCTCAGCGTGGTGGCCACAGAAGTCCGCTTCGCTTCGAGTGCTTGGGACGCGGGTTCGTCAAGGCCGATCGCCTTGTAGAACTTCTCCCACTCCCGCTTGGGGCCGGTAACGGTGTCTAGGTCCAT
>DATHNH010000110.1:0-2998 GCA_035486255.1 Solirubrobacteraceae bacterium
CCGAGCCGTCGCAGACGAGCAGGTTCTCGTAGCCGAAGACGTGCTGGTGGGCGTCCACGACGCCGCGGGAGGGGTCGGCGCCGATCACCGCGCCGCCGAGAATGTGGGCGGTGGTTGGGATGTTCAGTGCCGCCTCGGTGAACGAGCTCTGTGCGATGCCGCCGGTACGCTCGGCAAACCATTCGGCTGCCTTGTTCGCGACCGGGATGAACGTCGGGATGGGTCGCTCGGGGTCCTGTTCGGTGCTCAGCCACAGTGTTTTGAACGGCCCCTGTTTGGGACGCAGCGCGATCGCGTTGTCGAGCGTCTGCATCACGAGGATGATGATCGTGCGCCGCGACCAGTTCTTGGGGCGCACCACCTGCATGAAGCGCTTTGGGTGACGAATGATCTGTCCGAGCAGCTTCAGCGGCCGCGTCGCGCGCGTGCCGTCACCTGTCAGCAGCGTGTTCAAGCGACTCATCGAGTCGCCGTCGTTGCCGTAGGTGACGGTCTCGATATGCGTGTGGGGGTCGGGGTAGATGCTCGAGGTGATTGCGACCCGTTTGATCAGGTTCTCCGGATAGTCCTCGGGCACAGTCACCGCGAGGATCGCCTCGCTGTTGGTGCGCACCAGCTCACCGAGCCGCGCCGAGATGCGCGGTAGCGAGCCACCCAGGCGACAGCGCTGTAGCAGCGTGTTCGTTCCCAGTGGGCCGGCTGAGACGACCACGCCACGCGCTCGCTGCACTTTGCGTTCCTTGCGCACCCAGGCGCCGGAGCGAATGCTTTCGACCTCATAGCCGTCGCTACCGTCGCCGGCGCCGAGCGGGCGGATGTCGATCACGGTGCGTTCCGGGCTGACCTTCGCGCCGCGCTTCTCCGCCAGGAACAGGTAGTTCTTCACAAGCGTGTTCTTCGACCCGTGCGGGCAGCCGACCATACAGCGCCCGCACAGCGCACAGCCGGTGCGGTCGGGACCCTCGCCGGCAAAGAAGGGGTCGGGCACACGCTTGCCCGGCTCGCCGAAGAACACGCCCACAGGCGTCTTTTTGTAGGTGTCGGAAACACCGAGCTCCTCGCCCAGCTCGCGCAGTAGCTGGTCGGCGGGGTCGTCGTGCGGGTTCATCGTCACGCCGAGCATCCGTTGCGCCTCGTCGTAGTGAGGGGCCAGCGCCGCCTCCCAATCGTCGATCCCCGACCATTGCTTGTCCTCGAAGAATTGCTTCGGGGGGACGTACAGCGTGTTGGCGTATCCCAGGCTGCCGCCACCCACTCCGCAGCCGCTGACGACGGATACATCTTTGAAGGTGGTCAAGCGGAAGATGCCCTTCCAGCCGATCTTCGGGCGCCAGAAGTAGCGCTTGTAGTCGGCTGTGGACTCGGGAAACTCATGGTCGGCAAAGCGCCGTCCGCACTCGAGCACGCCGACGCGATAGCCCTTCTCCGACAGGCGCAGCGCCGAGACGCTACCGCCGAAGCCCGAGCCGATCACAAGCCAGTCGTAGTCGAAGTCCTTCCCCATCGTCCCTACCAGCATATTGGTTACCCAGCCAATTCATCGTACGGGTGAACGTTCGGCTTGCTTGACCGCGTGCCTCGCTGCGCCAGGTGGGACGCGAGGTGGCTCGGTTCTCGGACCGATTCGGCGGGAGCGGCAGCTGGCGCTATATTCCGTGAAGTAATGGCAATGGAGCGGGTGCAGAACAAGCCCTGCGGCGGGCGCTATGGCGACATCATCCAGTCGATCGGCAACACGCCGCTCGTGGAGCTTCCACGGCTGTCACCCAAGCCGGGCGTGCGCATCTGGGCAAAGCTCGAGTCGCGCAACCCCACCGGCTCCGTCAAGGACCGGGTCGCACGCGCTCTGATCGAGGACGCCGAGAGCCAGGGCGCGATCATGCCCGGCCAGACGATCCTCGAGCCGACCTCCGGCAACACGGGCATCTCGCTGGCGATGATCTGCTCACGTAAGGGCTACCGCTTGAAGGTGGTCATGCCGGAGAACGTCACGCCGGAGCGCACCCAGTTGTTGAAGATGTATGGCGCCGAGATCGTCTACTCGGAGGGCTCCAAGGGCTCCAACGGGGCGGTCGAGAAGGCGCTCGAGATGGCTGCGGCCGACTCCTCCTACTACATGCCCTACCAGTACGGCAACATGGCCAACCCGAACGCCCACTACAACGGAACCGCCCTCGAGATCCTCGAGGAGCTCGACGAGGTATCGGCATTCGTCGCCGGCCTCGGCACGGGCGGCACGCTGATGGGCAATGGCCGACGCCTCAAGGAGACCTTCGGCGACGCCGTCAAGATCGTTGCCGCCGAGCCGATGCAGGGCGAGCCCGTGCAGGGTCTGCGCTCGCTCGACGACGGCTTCATCCCGCCGATCATCGACATCTCACTGCTCGACCGCAAGATCTTCGTCACCAACACCGATGCGATCCTCTGGACGCGCAAGCTGCTCGACGAGGAGAGCATCTTCGCGGGCGTCTCCAGTGGCGCGATCGCGCGCGTTGCGGTGCGCATCGCCGGCGAGCTCGACGAGGGCAACGTCGTCTTCGTCGTCGCCGACGACGGGTGGAAGTATCTGTCGAGCGGCATCTACACGCTGCCGGTCGAGGAGATCGAGAACCTCGACTCGACCGTGTGGTGGTGAGCGGGCGAGTGTGGAGTAACGCGATCTGGGATACCTCCCGCGTACGCGCGGGCCGGGGTTTTGGGCCTGCAAATCGGAGTGCTCCTCGCGCGCACGGGGAGCGAGGCTGAAAGAGATGGACATCGCCTCAGAACTACTCGATCAGATCGTCGCTCACGCCCGTGCCGATGCGCCCAACGAGTGCTGCGGAATCGTGGCGGTGATTCCGGGCTCAGACGGCCAATCTGCGCAGGCAACGCGCGTGCGCGCCGCACGCAACGTCCATGCGAGTCCAAAGCGCTTCGAGATCGACGGCAAAGACGTGCTCAGCGCGATCAACGAGTTCGACGAGGCCGGCTGGGACATCGGCGCGATCTACCACTC
>DATHNH010000111.1:0-8682 GCA_035486255.1 Solirubrobacteraceae bacterium
CGGGAGAGCGGGCCGGACCGTCGAGCAGGTCCGACAGCGCGAAGCTTCCGGGCTCGGCGGCGGCGAGCGAGCGAAGGTTTATCTGTGGCCCGAAGCGTGGATGCACGGTGTAGCGGCCACTCACGTGTACCGGCGCACCGGCCGGCGCGAGGCGCTCCATCTCGACCAGCTCGTCCCACACCATCGAGACCACGGCGCCCGTGCGGTCGCCCAGTTGCAGGCGCAGATACTCCCCGCCGTCCCTGCGCGAGCGACGCTCGATCGCGCGCACGAGCAGGACCTGATCGATCTCCGCACCGTCTGTGAGCTCGTTTACGAGCATGCTTGGAAGGTAGAGCGAAGTGCGGACGGTAAACGGTCGCGAGGCCGGGCGAGCAGTCCCTGCCGGGGAGAAATCCCCTATACCCAAACGTCCAAGCGGAGCTCTATTATTTGTCCAAATAGACCGTAGACGTTTCTATATGTCTTCCCTAGTGTGTCGAGTTGTGTAGGAAGCAGTTTCTTCCTTTCGGGGGCGAGCCGCTCCCCTACACAGCACAGCGCACGACAGAGGACCGGGAGGCAAATTGCCGGACAGAAACGTACAGCTCATGAGCGCCCGCGAAAAGGCGCTCGACGCGTCCCGTGGGCTACGTGACCGGCAACGAGAGCGCTCGCACGGACACGAGGCGAATCTTGTCTCCCAAAAAAAAGCTCCCACCGTCCAAACCCCCAGGGCGGTGGGGGCCCTCTACGGCTCCAGCCGGTTGGGTCCCCGATACAGGAAAGTGACCTCGCGCACGTTGTCCTGACCGAGCATCTGCATCAGTAGACGCGTCAAGCCGAAGCCAAAGCCGCCGTGCGGGGGGGCGCCGTAGCGGAAGAAGTCGAGGTAGTACTGGATCGGCTCGATCTCCGCCTTCTTCTCGCGCGCCTGCTCCAACAACCGCTCGTAGCGGTGCTCGCGCTGGGCCCCCGTCGTGAGCTCGATGCCGCGCCACAGCAGATCGAAGCTCTTGGTGAGGGTCGGCCGATCTTCGTGGCGCATGTGGTAGAAGGGCCGCACCGAGGTGGGGTAGTCGGTGACGAACACGAACTCGCCGCCGCCCTGCTCCGCCACGATCGCCGACAGCGCTCGCTCGCTCGGCGGGTCCAGATCGTGATCGGGACCCGGCACCTCGTGGCCGTGCTCCTTCAGCAGAGCCTTGGCGTCGGCGAGTGCGATGCGCGGGAAGGGCAGGCTCGGCGCCCCCACGTCCACGCCGAAAGTACTCGTGATCTGCTCGCCGTGGACGTCGGCCACCATACTCAGCACGTGTGCGAGCCAACGCTCCTCGAAAGCCATCACGTCCTCGTGAGAGTCGATCCAGGCTATCTCCACGTCGACGCTCGTGAACTCGGTGTCGTGGCGCGAGGTGAACGACGGGTTGGCCCTGAATACCGGGCCGATCTCGAATACCTTGCCGAAGCCGCCGGCCATCGCCATCTGCTTGTAGAACTGCGGCGACTGAGCAAGATATGCGGTGCGCTCGAAGTAATCCAGCTTGAACAGCTCCGCGCCCGACTCGCTCGCGGAGCCCATCGTCTTGGGCGTGTGAATCTCGATGAAGCCCTGCTCGCGCCAGTGCTCGCGCATGGCGTGCTCCACCGTTGACTGCACCTCGAAGATCAAGCGCCTGTCGGGCCTGCGCAGGTCGAGATAGCGCCAGTCGATGCGCTTGTCGAGCGCCGACTCGGGCGTTACCGGCAGTTCGGGCTCGGCGAGCGAGTCGACGGCGAGCGACGCCAGTTGCACCTCCAGGCCACCGAGCTTGACGCGCTCGTCGGCCACCACGAGGCCGGTGACGGTGACCGCCGACTCCGGCGTCAGCGCGGAGATCGCGTCGTTGAGCTCGCTCGGGGGATCCTGCTTGCCGAGCACGAGTTGGGCCAGGCCGCTTTCGTCGCGTAGCACCAGGAACTGCACACGCTTCTGGTCGCGCACGGCCTGCACCCACCCACGGAGCTCGACTGTCTCCTGCAGATGCGATTTGAGATCGGCTATTCGGGTGCGCGCCACGGGGACGGCAATGCTATTGCAGCGCTGTCCCCGTCGGCTGGTCGGCCCTTCGATCCTCGACCCGCACGTCGCGCGAATCGCGCTCCGAGCAATGAGTCGGGCAGTAGACACCGCGCACGGCCCCGTCGCTCAACCCGTAGGCCAGCCACACGCCGTGGCGCCAACTGAAGTTGAAGAAGCCCTCGACGGCGCCGTTGAGACGCATCTCACGGTGCCATGCCTTGACGACGATGCTCGCGGGGATGCGCGAGCGACAATCGCGATCGTAGTGCGGGTAGCCGCTCCACACGCACTTCATCGGCTCCGTCGCCACCTCGGACGAGCCAACTTCGACGAGGCGTGCGGGCCCTGGGGATCGGCGATGTGGCTCGCTGTGATATGTCTGTGGAGTCATCGATCGGTCTCGGACGACATGCGCACCGTCCATTTTGTGCGTACGAGGTTTCTACGGACGTGTACGGCAGTCCACGACGAGGAGATGCGTCCACATGTCCACATTGGACGATTGTTCTAGACGCTATCGGCAATCGCGCATATGTACGCGTAGAGGCCATCGTCGGGACTTGTCGAACTCGCCGGTACAGAGCGCCTGGCGACTCGGATCCGGACCTGGCTCTAGGCTTTGCGCGAACGGCCCGACAATCGTCGAGAACGTTGGACAAGGCAACCACGAGGAGCGCCATGAACGACCCCGCCGGCGAGCCCGAGCCCGCCTATCACCTGTTTCTCGACGCCGACGAGGTCTCACCGACGACTCGCGCGCTGGGGCTGCTCATCTCCGACGAGGCCCATGAGCCACTGATACGCCGACTGGCCCGCGAGGTCATCGCCGGCCTGCAGGCGACACCGGACGCGCGCGGCAAGCTCACGGTGACGCTCAGCCCCGAGCAGATGAAGATCACCCACACAGCCGTGAAACTGCTGCTCGACGACCTCCAGCGCGGGCAGGCCGCCGAGCGGGAGATGCTGCGACGGATCCTCGGCAAGCTGCCCGACGAGCACACGATGCGGGCGATCCAGCTGCCATAGCGACCGAGAGCGCCGGGCCGGCGGGGCCAGGCGCACAGGGGTAGCGCCGGTTAGGCTTAGCTCCGCCTTGAGCACGAGTCAAACCCTCAGCACCGACGAGCTACGGTCGAGCTTTCTCGACTTCTTCGTCGCGCGCGATCACCGGCTGACCGCCTCCGCCAGCCTGGTGCCCGAGCATCCCGCCGCGCCGCTTTTCACGAATGCCGGCATGGTCCAGTTCCTGCCGGTGTTCTTCGGCGAAGAGCCGCCGGCCTCGCCGCGCGCCACCTCGGCGCAGAAGTGCTTGCGCGTGCGCGGCAAGCACGACGACATCGAGATCGTCGGGCGCAGCACACGCCACCTGACGTTCTTCGAGATGCTCGGCAACTTCAGCTTCGGCGACTACTTCAAGGCCGAGGCGATCCGCTACGCATGGGAGTTCCTGACCGAGACGCTGGGCTTCGAGGGCGAGCGCCTGTGGGCAACCGTGCACACGAGCGACGACGAAGCCGCACAGATCTGGCAGGAGCACGTCGGCCTGCCGGCGCAGCGCATCCAGCGCATGGGCGCCGACAACTTCTGGGAGATGGGCGCGACCGGGCCTTGCGGACCCTCCTCTGAGATCTTCTACGACAAGGGCCCCGAGCACGGCGCCGAGGGCGGCCCGGCGCTCGGCGGCGAGGAACGCTACGTGGAGATCTGGAACCTCGTGTTCATGGAATCCAACCGCCTGCAGGACGGCAGTCTGACGGCGCTTCCCGAGCGCAACATCGATACCGGGGCCGGGCTTGAGCGGATCCTGCCGATCGTGCAGGGCAAGTCCTCCGTGTTCGAGATCGACGTGCTGCGCCGTCTGATCGGCTCGGCCGAGGAGCTCACAGGGTGCGTGTACGGCCGCGAGGAGGAGCACGACGTGAGCCTGCGCATCGTGGCCGACCACGCGCGCGCCGTCACCTTCATGCTCGCCGACGGCGTCGTCCCCTCGAACCTCGAGCGGGGGTATGTGCTGCGCCGAATCATCCGCCGCGCGATCCGCCACGGCCAGCGGGTGGGGGGGCGCGAGGGAATGATGGCGGCGATGGCGGCGGCGGTGGCCGAGGTGATGGGCGGCGCCTATCCGGAGCTCGAGCGCTCACTGGGCATGGTGAGCGACATCCTGGAGCGCGAGGAGCATCGTTTCGTAGAGACGCTCAGATTGGGATTGGGCATGTTGGAGGATTTGATTATGGATGGCGTGCCCGTGGTCTCAGGGAGCGATGCCTTCAGGTTGCACGACACCTACGGGTTCCCAGTCGAGCTGACCGCCGAAATCGCCGCGGAGCGAAAAGTGGGGCTGGATATGGAGGGGTTCGAGCAGGCGATGGCACGTCAGCGCGAGCTGGCGCGCAGCGCCGCCGCGGGCGGAGCCGGCGACGAGCTGCAGAGTCAGGCGGCGGGCCGCCTCGTGGCCAAGCTCGAGGGGTTGGAGCCGACTGAGTTCCTTGGCTACGAGCAGTGCGAAGCTCAGAGCAGGATCCTGCGCGTACTCGCGGGCGAGGGCGAGGACCCCACGCAGCCGACGCTCAATGTGTTCGTCGAGCGGACTCCCTTCTACGCCGAAAGCGGCGGGCAGGTCGGGGACACCGGGACGATCGAGAGCGATACGGGCACGGCGCGCGTGATCGACACCGACAAGCCGCTGGAGGGGATCATCCGCCACCGTGTCCGGCTCGAGCACGGCACGCTGGTCGAGGGGCAGGAGGCGACGCTGCGCGTCGACGAGACCCGGCGCGATGCGATCAGGCGTAGCCATACCGCCACCCACCTGCTGCACTGGGCGCTGCGCAGCACGTTCGGCTCGCAACTGCAGCAACAGGGGTCGCTTGTGGAGCCCGACTATCTGCGCTTCGATTTCAACCATCACGCTCCGCTCGGCGACGAGGACATCGCCCGCATCGAAGAGCTCGTGATCGGCGACATCCTCAGCGACGAGCCCGTGGAGACGATCGAGAGCACGCTCGAGGCCGCGCGCGCCGAGGGGGCCATGTCCTTCTTTGGCGACAAGTACGGCGAGGTCGTCCGTGTCGTGCACGCCGGTGAGCACTCCGTCGAGCTGTGCGGCGGCACGCACGTAACCGCGCTCGGTCGCATCGGGGCGTTCGTCGTGCGCAGCGAGTCCTCGGTGGGCGCCAACCTGCGGCGCATCGAGGCCCTGACCGGCAGGGCGGCGCACGAGGACCATCGGCGCGCACGCGGGCTCCTGCACACGGCGGCGGAGTCCCTGCACGTGGCGCCCGACTCCCTGCCGGAGGCGATCGCTCGCCTGCAAGGCACGCTCAGCCAGGAGGAACGCCGGCGCAAGGCGCTCGCCGCCGACGCCGACCGTGAACTCGCCGCGACGCTCGCCGAGTCCGCCGTCGACGGCAGCGTCGCGGCGCGACTCGACGGACGCGACCAGCAGGCGCTGCGCACGATCGCCGGGGAGCTCGTCGGTCGCGCGGGTATCGGGGCCGTCGGGCTGATCGGCTCCCCCGACGGCGAGGCGGTCGCGATCGCCGTGGCGTTCGCCGAGGACTCGGGCAACGCGCCAGGCGTCGTGCGGACGGTGGCAAAGATCGTGGGGGGCGGTGGCGGCGGCAAGGATCGCCGGCTGGCGGTCGGCGGCGGGCGCGACGCGACGGCAATCGACGCCGCGCTCGACACGCTGCGCGACGCACTCGGCAACTCGGGCTGAGCGTGCTTCAAACCTGGACGGCTTGCAAGGCCCCTGTGCCAGGCCCCCTGCAATAGGCCCATTTAGCATGAGGCCCCATTGCACGAGGCCCCCATTGCACGAGGCCCCCATTTGCACGAGGCCCCAGGGACGCTACCCGCGTTCGCCGGAGTCGATGTCGGTGATTGGCACCCTGCTCTGCCGGTAGAGAACACCGATCGGTCTCAGTGGGATACGCGGATGACCCGGCCGGCGCCGAGCGCGAGGATATGTGGCCCCATGAGACGCGACCCGGAAAAGGCCATGGCGCCAGTAGCGAAGACTCCCCTTCATGGCTCGCCGGTCGCCCGGGACAAGGCGGAAGTGATCGCGGCGCTTCACCGCTCGGGTAGGACCACCGACCGCGAGCATCTGCTCGAGCGGCTGCAGCACCTACGCGGCATCCTGCCGGTCTTCGCCCAGGAGCTGGCAAGCGCACGCCGCCAAGCAGCTGCGCTGCGCGTCGAGAACAGGGGGCTGCTCGAGGAGGTGCGTCGACTGCGCGCCCGGGACAGGCGGGGTGTCTCGACCGGGCGTTAGGTGTAGTTTCTGAGCTGGCCGTAATCGTTACCGAAGCATTCAGCGCTTGACACTTAGATGCGGTCGGCTGCCGCTCTCACCTGTGGTCCCAGCTTCGTTCTCATCGCGATGACGGCCGTTTACTAGGTACGAAGCGTACTGAGCCCTCGGAGTTGGCATCGCCCTTTGACTCCATATCCGTCTCATTCGAACCATCGGTCAAGTGCTTGACAGGCTCATAGGCGTGTGCTCGAATGTCTTGCTCGAATATTTGCGGGCCAAGAAAGAGGATGGGCATATGCGGTTCTCGACTTTCTGTTCTAGCCGGCGATCCTGTCGCCGGAGATGCGTGCGCGCACGCCGGAAAGACCTGTTGGCCGGTCTCGCGGCGCTCGTTGTGGCTCTATTGGGTGGCGGTCTAGCGCAGGCAGCGAATGCCGACAGCGCGTTTACACTCTCGAAGACGACTCCGCCTTACCGCGCATGTCCCGAATCGCTAACTCCAAGGCCGACGTGCTTCGCGATCGTTGTTCCGACCGTTCCAGCATCATCGTCAGATGCTGTCGGTCCCGCACTTGAAGGAACCGGCGAAGGGGGTGGGATGTCACCGACCGATCTGCGGTCTGCCTACAAGCTACCTTCTTCGGGCGGCTCCGGTCAAACGATTGCCATCGTCGACGCCTATAACGACCCGAACGCCTACTCGGATCTCAAAACTTACCGGAAAACATACAAACTCACAGAATGCACAGAAGAAAGCGGATGCTTCAAGAAGGTCAACCAGAAAGGCGAAACAAAAAACTATCCCCCGAATGCTGAAAAAACAAACTGGGGCATCGAGATCTCGCTGGACCTAGATATGGCTTCTGCGATCTGCTCTGAATGCCATATCCTGCTGGTCGAGGCCCCAGACGAACTAGGCCCATTGGAGGAAGGCGAGAAGGAGGCGGCGACACTCGAAGCAACCGAGATTAGCAATAGTTGGGGGCTGGAAGAGAATGAACTGGTCGATGCATTCGCCGAACCCTATTTTGATCATCCGGGGATTCCGATCACTGCCTCTGCTGGCGATTCGGGCTATGGCGTCGAGTTTCCGTCGACATCACAGCATGTGATCTCCGTGGGGGGAACCACGCTAAAAAAAGCAATAAATACACGAGAATGGGAAGAGGCGGTATGGTCTGGAACTGGGGCGGGTTGCAGTAAATACATTGCTAAGCCGAGGTGGCAGACCGATGCCGGCTGTTCACACCGCACTGCAAACGATGTAGCGGCTGACGCCAATGGAGAAGTGTCTCCGGCCTCGGTTTACGATAGCTATGAACACTCAGGCTGGATCACGGCCGGCGGCACAAGCGTCGCAGCGCCCATTGTTGCGGGAGTCGAGGCACTGTCGAGCAGCTACACTCGCTCGCTGGGAGCGGAAGCCTTCTACATCGCCGGCCCAGACAAAGATCTCTTTGACATCACCGAAGGCAACGATGGCTCCTGCGAAAAAGCTATTGAATATCTGTGTCACGCCGAGAGCGGTTACGACGGGCCGACGGGCTGGGGCACGCCCGACGGGGCCTTGACGCTGAAAGAAGGGTCGTGGTCGTCTTTGTCGCCGTCGAAACCGACAGGGTCGGAAGCAAGCAGCCTGGAAAGCGTTTCCTGCGTGTCGGCTACAGCGTGTATGGCAGTGGGTTACTACAAGACAGGCGCCACTTATCCGAGCTTTGCAGACGAGCTGAGCGGTACCGAATGGAAAGTACAGACGCCGCCTCTTCCTACCGGCGCTAAATCGGGTGAATTGCGAAGCGTGTCATGCACTGCGGCGAGCGCCTGCACAGCGATAGGCAAATACATCAGTAGCACGGAAGAAAAACTGGTCTTCGCCGACCGCTGGAATGGTACGGAATGGAAAGTGCAGACAGCCGCGAGTCACACCGGTACAGGTGTAGGCAACGATCCGTTGAGCGTGTCGTGTACGTCGGCGACCGCGTGTGAGGCCGTTGGTTATTTCACTACGTCATCAGCATCGGCACCGCTCGCGGAGAGCTGGAATGGGTCGGAATGGAAACTTCAGTCGCCGATAAACCCGACCGGAAGCACGCAGACATCCTTCTACGGCGTGTCGTGTACTTCTTCCACAGCGTGTACCGCCGTGGGACTCTATCTGAGCTCCGGCAGGCAGATATTGCTTGCGGAGCGCTGGAATGGCACAGAATGGACGGTCCAGGAACCTCCAAATCCTAGTACCGGGACTGAACCCAGCAGTCTCAGTTCGGTCTCGTGCGTAACCGCGACCGACTGCACTGCAGTCGGCTCATACCGCAAGGAAGTCAAAAAAGAAGAATTCGCCTATAAGACCTTTGCGGAGCGCTGGAACGGCAGCACCTGGACG
>DATHNH010000112.1:0-4179 GCA_035486255.1 Solirubrobacteraceae bacterium
CCTTGCGAAGCCCTCGGAGCCCCGCAATGCTCTCAGCGTCCGAGAACGCGCACCAGCTCGCGCGCCCGCGAGCGGACGCCGCCGATCAGCTCGCGCACCTCCGCGAGGCCAGCCCGCAGTTCAACGTCGCCGACCTCGACCGGCAGCATCGAGTCCTGCAGCTCTCCAAGCATTCCATCCGCCCGCCCAACGGCCTCGACTGCGGTGTCGATCAGCCCCTTTGTCCCACTGGAAGGCGCCACCGGAGATGGCGTCTGAAACGTATGCCCAGGCAGCTCGTAGCGCTGCGCGAAGCCGGCGTAAACGCGCTTGGCGCGGCCATAGCCCATCTGGACCGGTTGGAAGAGATCCTCTTCGAGGCGCTCCGCAGCCTGTTCGTCGAGATGCTCGTACGCCTCGCTGAGCAGCGCCAGCGCGACAGCGATTTCGTCGGCGCCAGCCGCAAGAGCATCAAGGATCTGCTGTCTGCCCTCGGCGGTCGTGTAGGTCATTCCTCGGAGGTTAGTCGTTGCCCGGTAGCGACGAGGCACAGGAATCTCATCAAGGCACACCCCACACTTGAATAAAAGTACCCCTCTGTTGGGTTACACTCAAATGCCTATGCAGCGACACTTGGCGATCTTCATCACGGTGCTCGCCTGCGGGCTCGCCCCCTCCAGTGCGCTGGCCACCCCCCAGGAGGACGCCACCTCGACACACACCGTCCTGCTCGCCGCGTACGCGACTTTGCATGCCGTCCTCGACACCTGGCCCACTGTCGAAGCAAGCTTGCACAAGGTCAACCATCGGTTCGCCACGGAATGCCCCGACGTAGGCGCGGGCTCCCCCCAGAGCGAATCAGAGCAGAAGCTGAGCTACGAGGTCGCCGGGGCGCTGTGGGCGGCGGCGTACCACGCAGACTCGAAAATCGCCCAGACGTTCATCAGAAAGGTGACCCCGCTGCGGTGGACCAACCCCTTGATCACCCGCCAAGCGCACACGTTCATCAGGGGCCTGCGCGAAATGATCGCCCTGCGGGTACCGGACATCTGCGCGGACGTGCGCTCGTGGACCGCCAGTGGCTACAAGACGATCCCGGCGAGCACACTGCAATTCGATAGCCACGTGGAAGCGATCGACGTCGAAGTCCCCTCGACGAAAGTGCTCGCCAAGTATGTGCCAGCCGCCGACAGGGCGCTTTTCGCAAAGGTGGAGCGCCTCGTCACCAGATTTGAAGAACACGAATTTACGACCGGCCAACAAGCGTGGGACACGCTGCTGGAAACGCTGGGACTAAACCAGTAGCGCAAGCGTTCGCGACGCCTTGCGGGCCCGGCATCCCCTGCCGGGCCCGCTCTTCGTGAGCGCGGGGAGTCCCACCAGTGGACCTAGGGGAGGAGACCAAACCGTCGAGCATGGGTCAGCTCATAGCCAGCCCAGCAGTGCGGGCGCGTGCGACATGCCGAGGCTCACCACTATGCTCAGCAGTGGCCATCTCGCCGCGCGCAGTATCGCGAGACGGCGTCGCCAACGCCGATCGCGCAAATCTTCTCGCATGTTCTCCAGGTCGAAGTCCTCGGCCGAGGATATGTTCGAGGTCCGCATCAAGAACACCGTCCCGAGGGCTAGGGCGCGACTAACGCCCTACCACCGCTCATCTTCCAGGCGCTCCCGCTCATCTTCCAGGCGCTTGCGCTCATCCTCCAGGCGCTTGCGCCCTAGATCGGTCAGTTCCCATATCCCGCGAGGGGAGGTGGCGCTGAGAAGCCCTTGTTCGGTCATGCGCAGGCGCGCGAACCGGGCGCGATTGCGCCAGCGGACCTCGCCCATCGACAGCGTCTCGTAGTCGCGTTGCTTGAGCATGCTGCGCATGCGCTCGCCCAGCGCGTCAATCACATCACTTGCCGGTGCCGCGTCGCCGGCCTGCGTGAGGATCTCGAGAATTGGCACCCAATATTCCCGCTCGGGAAGGATCGATCCGGGAATCGCTCGTGGCGTTGCTTGGCGCACTTCATTACGGACGGAACGACGTTGCACACTATGCACTGAATCCTCGAGTTCCGGCGCTGTTGCGTCCAAGAGACGCACGATGACGTTGTCTGCCGTATCCGCAAATGAGTCAGATCGCCGTAGTAGACGGCTATAAGTCTCGTCTGTGACTTCGATATAAGGCACGGCTCCAACAATATCGTGCAATGCGTCGATTGGCAAGAGCCAGGTAGATGCTGTAACTGAGGACGTCGTGTCGCTACAGTCGAGCGCATGACGATCCAACGCATGGACCATGTGGGCATCGTGGTCGACGACCTCGCGGCCGCGACGGTGTTCTTCGTCGAGCTCGGACTCGAGCTGCAGGGCGAGGGGCCGGTCGAGGGCGGTTGGGTGGACCGGGTGGTGGGGCTCGAGGGCGTCCGGGCGGAGATCGCGATGCTGGAGACCTCGGACGGCCACGCCCGGCTCGAGCTGACGAAGTTTCACTCCCCGTCGGGCCCGGGCGGCGACCGGCACGCGCCGGCGAACGCCCCGGGCATCCGCCATGTCGCATTCGCAGTCGAGGGCATCGACGCCGTCGTCGCCGGCTTGCGAGCCCGCGGCGCGGAGCTCGTCGGCGAGGTGGAGCGCTACAAAGACAGCTATCGACTCTGCTACGTCCGCGGCCCGGAGGGGATCATCGTCGAGCTGGCGGAACAGATCGGCTGAGGGCTCCGGTGGAAATCCCCATGCGGCCTTGAAACCAGCCTACGAGCGCTGGATGCTTTGGGTATTCGACAGCATGCGGAATCGCTTGCTGGAAGCGTTGGCGCCGGAGGTTGCTCCACACCCCGCACAAGCGCGTGAAAGGGCAGGACTACAGCGGCGGGACCTGATTGTTGACCTGTGTTCCGTGGTACAGGTGATCGTGGTCCTTGCAGGAGGCTGGAAACCTGAACTGGACACTGTCGCTGCGCACGCCGTTGTAGCTCGCGAACAAGGTCGCGCGTCCGATGGTTCCGACTTTGCACTCCGGATCGTTGCTGGCCTGCACGCGAACCCTGATCTTCATGATATTCCCGGGAAAGCCCCACATCACCGCATAGTGCGATTGGTATACGAGGTGATGTTCAACCGTCATGGTGATCGCACGAGTTGGCTGGTTTCGGGCATGGTCTTCCTGGCAGAGGATCCCGGAGACGGTATGCGCTTCCAGGTCGATTTCGCCGTGGCCACGGGCGAAGCTGCCGGTGGCCCCTGTGCTCGGTGCACCGGTGTGGAAGCCCCATGGCGGAATCCCGTAGACGATCGGGACCCGGCCGCAGCCGGGCGAATACTCGGCGGCCTGACTGGGCATGACGGTGAGCGCAAGCAGCGACGTGAGCGCCACGAGCACTAGTCCGATGCCTCGCATGATCTGGTTATACATACCTGCCATTTCGAGGGCTCCTAGTCAGGTCCATCGGATCCCAGCGACTCGGGCTAAAGCGTCAACGAGATAATCGGCGGAATGCGGAAACCGACTACGTGCTCGCTCATGACGCCCCCAAAAGACCCCCCCTTGCTGCAGCGCCTAGGATGTCGAGTCTATTCACGTGTAGTCGATTATTTCTGAGGAGACTCCATGCCTGGACCGGTGTTGTTCTGCTACGACGGGTCAGAGGGTTCGCGCGCGGCTATGACCGCGGCGGCGGAGCTCCTCGCCCATCCGGCGCCCGCGGTCGTGCTGACGATCTGGCAGCCCGCGGCGGTGCTGCTGGCGCGGGCTGGGGGGTTTGGCACCTACCTGAGCGACGAGGAGCACGTCGACGCGGAGCAGGCCCAGCTGGCCGGTGGTGCCGCCGATGAGGGTGTGGAGCGCGCACGCGCCCACGGCTATGACGCAAGCTCTCGCGTCGAGGAGGCAACCGAAGGCGCGGGACGCAGGATCATCGAGATCGCCGACGAGCTCGACGCGCGGCTGATCGTGTGTGGTCGACGCGGACTCGGTGCGATCGCCTCGGCACTGCTCGGCAGCGTCTCGCACGTAGTGCTCGCGCACGCCGGTCGCCCTGTTCTGATCGCACCGGAGCGCTGAGGAGGATCCATGACCGCACTGCAACGAGAGGCCGCGATCAGGTGGCTGAGCCATCCGCCTGACGGCGCGCCGCGCCTTACCGTCGGAAGTCATTCGATCGCGCCTCGGCTGTCATTTCACGTGGATCCCGAGGTCACTGATCCACTGGCGAC
>DATHNH010000113.1:0-6033 GCA_035486255.1 Solirubrobacteraceae bacterium
CGCCACGCTGGCGCCCGCTTGGCCACGCTCGAGCGCGGCCTGAGCGAGTTGCGGTGGGACTCCAGGCGCGAAGCTGCCTTCCGGGCTCGTCTCGCGGCAGCTCGGGCAGGTGACGGTACGCGTGGGCGCATCCCACCAACCCAACGAGCCCGCCGGCAACGCCGAGCCGCACTCGCTGCATTCATCAGGTCGGCGGAGTTTGAGCATCCGGGACGCCATAATCCGAAGTTCGACAGCTCGGCTTTCGAGCTTGAGTAGAAATCCCGTATGTCGGACGAGCGATCGGTCGACGCCGCGATCGGCGCTAGATTCGAGCGACAGTGCGGACCACCAGCCAAGAGTCGATCGAGCATCACGCGCCTGAGGTGAGCAGAGAGCGATCGAGGCCCACGACCTGCGTCGCCCATCTCGACGCCGACGCGTTTTACGTCTCGGTCGAGCTGAATCGTCGTCCTGAGCTGCGCGGGCTGCCGGTTGTCGTGTCGGGGACGGGGCCGCGGGCGGTCGTGACCACCGCCAGCTATGAGGCGCGCCGCTTTGGCGTGGGCTCGGCGATGCCCGCCGCGCGGGCACGCCGACTTTGCCCGCAGGCCGTGTTCATCCCGCCCGACGGGGCCCACTATCGCGAAGTGTCCAAGCGGATGATGGACATGGTGCGCTCGCATGTGGAGCGCGTCGAGGTGGTCGGGCTCGACGAGGCCTATCTGGACCTGAGTGAGCTGTATTCGCCGCGGGCGGCTATGCGACGTGTTCTGGCAGACATCAAGGCCGCGACACAGCTCGTTTGCTCAGTGGGCATCGGGCCGAACAAGCTGGTCGCGAAGGTTGCCTCGGACGCGGAGAAGCCGGCGGGCTTTGTCGCGCTCACGCGTGAGCAGGCGTGCGAGCGATTCGCGGGCGCGCCTACGGGGCTGATCCCCGGGATCGGCCCGAAGACGGTCGCGCGACTCGAGGCGATGGGATTGCACACGCTCGGCGAGCTGGCCCATGCGCCCGAGCAGCTACTCGTCGAGGGCTTCGGGCCCAATCACGGTCCTGAACTGCGCCGTCGTGCTCGCTTCGAACACGACGGGCAGGTGAGCGAGGAGCGCAAGGTGGTCTCCGAGTCGCGTGAGCGCACTTTCGACAGCGACATACGCGATCCCGCGTTGCTGCGCGAAGCGCTCGCGCGGATGGCGGTGGAACTGTGCGCGAGCCTCCGCGCTCACGAGAGCCATGGTCGTACGATCGGCATCAAGGTACGTCTCGACGACTTCTCCACCGTCACGCGCGCACGAACGCTGGCCGCGCCGACCTGTGACGCCGAGGAGGTCACGCAAGTCGCGCTGGCCCTACTCGAGGAGTATGCGCCCTCGCGACCGGTCCGTCTGCTCGGTGTGCGCGTCGCCGGGCTGACGCCGCGAGCAGCGCGCCAGAATGTGCGCGTGGCGGACGCGGCGGCCGGCCAGCTCGAGCTCCCGGTGTAGTCTGTCCGGCACGATGCCGCTTGCGAAGGCAGGACAGATCGAGCTCAGCTACGACCGCGCCGGTGACGGCCCGCCTTTGCTGCTGATCATGGGAATGAGTGGCACCAAGCACCACTGGGGCGAGGGGCTGCTGGAAGAGTTGCAGCGCGACTTCGATACGATCGTCTACGACCACCGCGACGCCGGGGACTCCACGAGGACGGGTCAGCCGTTCACGATCGTCGATCTCGCCGAGGATGCCGTCGGCCTGCTGACAGCGCTCGATATCGAGTCGGCGCATGTGATGGGTATCTCGATGGGCGGCATGATCGCCCAGGAGCTGGTGCTTGCCCACCCCGATCGCCTGAGCTCGCTGACACTCGGTTGCACTTATTGCGGTGGCGATGGCAGCGTGCTCGCCGGCGAAGGAGTCATGCGCAAGCTCGCCGAGGCGATGAACTCCGGCGATCGCGAACGTGCGATCCGCACGGGCTGGGAGGTCAACGTCTCGCCCAGCTTCGCAGCCGACGAGGACGCCTATGCCAGATTCTTGGCGACCGGTATGCGCTATGGCATACCGGTCGAGGTAATCATGCGCCAGTTGCAGGCCATCGCCGGACACGACACCAGCGCCCGGCTCCCAGGTGTTCACACCTCCACGCTGGTTGTGCATGGGACCCTCGACGAACTTCTACCCGTCCAGAACGGCCATATGATCGCGGAGCTGATGCCAGATGCGCGGCTCGAGATCTACGAGGGGGTCGGCCACATGTTCTTCTTGGAGAAGCCGGAGCGCACGGCGCAGCTCGTGCGCGAGCACGCCGCGCTGCATGTCTAGATCGGCGCTTGCGACGCTCATCTTCGCGTCGGTGGCCAGGTTCGGCGGAGCACTGCTCGGGCGCCGACTCGGTCGGCCCGGCCGGTCTCCCGAGGAGGCGTACGTCACGAAGCTCGCGCGGTGACAGCCACAGAGCAGCTGAGCGTTCTCGCGGCTGGTGGCGTGCGACTCGCTGTCGAGCAGGCGGGGGCGGGCACGCCGATCGTCCTGCTGCACGGGCTCACCGCCACTCACCGCTACGTCGTGATGGGCTCCAAGGCGCTCGAGCGCTCAGGGCACCGCACGATCGCCTATGACGCGCGCGGGCACGGTCACTCGGCCCCGGCCCCCAGCTCGGAGGCCTACACCTATGAATTGCTCGCCGAGGACCTGCGCGCCCTGCTCGACGAGTTGGCGATCGAGCAGGCGGTGCTTGCGGGTGCCTCGATGGGCGCCCAGACGGCGCTTCGCTTCACGCTCGAGCATCCCGGCAGGGTGCTTGCGCTCGGGCTCATAACACCGGCGTTCGATCCCGAGACACACGGCGAGCCTGAGTCTCTCGCGGCGTGGGACAGACTCGCAAAGGGGCTCAGAGAGGAAGGAGTCGAGGGCTTCGTCGCCGCCTACGAGCTCGACCGGATTCCCGAGCGCTTCAGGGAGATCGTCACGAAGGTGCTGCGTCAGCGGCTCTCCGCCCATGATCATCCGCTCGCCGTGGCCGACGCGCTCGAAGCGCTCCCGCGCTCCAAGCCATTCGCGAGTTGGGGCGAGTTGCGATCGATTGGGGTTCCCACACTCCTCGTCGCCAGTCGCGACGAGGCCGATCCGAGCCATCCGCTTGCCGTCGGGGAGCGCTACGCGGCGGAGATTCCCAGCGCGAGGCTTGTGGTGGAGGCGCCCGGCAGCTCGCCGATCGCCTGGCAGGGGGGACAGCTCTCCAGGCTGCTCGCCGAGCTCGGCGACTCCGTCTAGGCGAGCGCCGCGGAGGAGTCCTGGCTGGGTGGATCGGAGTCCTCGAAGATCGAGCCGCGCAACAGCGCCGCGTAGCGACCCCCCAGCTCGACCAGCTCCTGGTGGTTGCCGCGCTCCACGATCTTGCCGCTGTCGAGCACGAGGATCTGGTCGGCGTCGCGGATCGTCGAGAGGCGGTGGGCGATCGCGATCGTGGTGCGCCCGCGCGAGAGGTCGTCGAGTGCGATCTGCACAGCCCGCTCGGTCTCGGTGTCCAGTGCGGATGTCGCCTCGTCGAGGATCAGAACCGGCGGGTTTCGAAGCACGGTGCGGGCGATCGCGATGCGCTGCTTCTCGCCACCGGAGAAGCGATATCCGCGCTCGCCCACGGGTGTGTCATACCCCTCTGGCAGCGAGGAGATCAGCTCGTGGATCTGTGCGGCACGCGCAGCGTCTTCGATCTCGGCGTCGGTCGCCTCCGGGCACGCGAAGCGCACGTTCTCGCGGATCGAGGAGTGAAACAGATAGGTCTCCTGGGAGACGAGCCCCACCGTCGCCGCCAGCGACTGGAGCGTGACGTCGCGGATGTTGACATCGTCGATGCAGACCGCTCCCTGTTGGGGCTCGTACAGGCGCGCGACGAGATAGGCAAGAGTCGTCTTGCCAGAGCCGGTCTCGCCTACGAGCGCCGTGCGCGTGCCCGCTGGGATCTCCGCCGAGATGCCCTCGAGGGTCCAGCGTGCCTCAGGCGTGTAGCGAAAGCAAACGTCCTGGAGGCGCACGTCTCCGCGGACGCTCTCCAGGGTGCGCGCGGTAGGGCGCTCTTCTATGTCCACCGGGAGGTCCAGGTACTCGAAGATGCGCCCGAACAACGCAAGCGAGGTTTGCACTTCCAGGCCCACCGACAACAGCTGCTGCATCGGGAACAGCAGTCGAGTCTGCAGCGTCGTAAACGCGACCACCGTTCCAATCGAGATCACGTTGCTGCCGTGGACGCTGCTGTAGCCGGCGAACCAGTAGACGGCAGCGGGCATGATCGCGAAGCTCATCTGCACCGAGGCCATCCGCCAGCGCCCCGCCATGCGCGCGCGCACCTCCAGATCCGCGAGCTCGCTCGACTCGTTGGAGAAGCGGCTGGTGAGCTCGCCCGAGCGGCCCATCGTCTTGCCGAGCAGGATGCCCGACACCGACAGCGACTCCTCGACGAGTGTCGACATGTCGGCGAGGCGGCCCTGGCGCACGGACTGGATGCGCCGGCGCTCGTTGCCCACACGACGCGTCAGCCAAACGAAGAATGGGAGCAGGATCAGCGAGAACAACGTCAGCTGCCAGCTCAGCGCGAACATCGCCGTGACCGTCGCGGCCACGGTGGCAACGGTCGAGACGGTCGAAGTGGCGGTGCTCGTGACCACGTCGTCGATGCCTCCGATGTCATAAGCGATGCGTGCCTGGACCTCGCCCGAGCGCGTGCGCGTGAAGAAAGCAAGCGACATGCGCTGCAAATGCGCGTATACGGCGGCCCGCAGGTCGTGCATCACGCGTTGGCCGACCTGATTGGAGATCCAAGTCTGCGCCACGCTGATCACGCCGTTGACGATCGCCAGTGCGATCATGCCGGCCACCAGCCAACTCAACAATTCGAGGTCGTGCCCGACGATGCCCTTGTCGACGGCTTCGCGTAGTAGGAACGGCGAGGCGACGCTTAGGATCGAGCCGACTACGATCAAGGTCAACAGCGCCCCCAGTCGCACGCGGTAGGGGATGAACAGTCGCCCGATGCGCCGCAGTGAGACCGGCCTGTCGGGGATGTCCTCCGGGCGAAGCTTGGGTCTGGAGCCACGACCACCTTCGCCTGCGCGCCCGGGGGCGAAGGGCTGGTGACTCACTGCAGGCGTGCCGTGGGAAAGCTCACGTCCCCGATTCTACCGTCGGCAAGTCTGCGCTCGGGATCGTAGGATGAGGGTCGATGGACCTCTCAGCGACCGAGATACGCGTGCTTGGCTGCTTGCTCGAGAAGCAGCGCACCACTCCCGACCACTACCCGTTGTCACTGAACTCGTTGCGCCTCGCGTGCAATCAGTCGACAAATCGCGATCCGGTTGTCGACTACGACGATGCGATCATCCGCGATGCGTTGCACCGGCTCGAGCGACGCGGCTATGCACGTCTGGCCGGCGCGAGCCGAGCGGCGAAGTACCGGCACCTGCTCTCCGAAACGCTGCCAATGTCGAGCTCCGAGCAAGCGGTCATGTGCGTGCTGATGCTGCGCGGCGGGCAAACGCCGGGCGAGCTCAAGCAGCGCGGCGAGCGCATTCACGCGTTCGAGGGGTTGGACGAGGTGCACGCCACGCTGACTGGCCTGATCGCGCGTGACCTGGTCGCACAGTTGGAGCGTCGTGCCGGCCAGAAGGAGGAGCGCTACATTCAGCTGCTGGGAGATGGCTCGAGCGCTAGCGGGAACGCTGTTAGCGACGGAGGCTCCTCTCCGCAAGCCGTCTCCACGCGGGTCGCCTCTCCGCCAGTTGCCCAACAATCCGACGGGTTGCATGATCGGCTGGCCCGGCTGGATGACGGGTTGCATGATCGGGTGGCCCGGCTGGAGCGGGAAGTGGCCGAGCTCCGCACGGTGCTGGCCGAATTTGGCGAGGTCGGGAGCGAGCGAGTCGGCCAGGAGCCTCCGGGCGAGTCGTCGCCAGAGACTGCCGCGGGCGTCGACGGCCGGCACGAGCCGCCCACCCGATCGATCCCATGATCGTCACACACCTCATCCTCGTCGCTTCGGCATCCGATACCGCAAGCGGCGTCGGTATTCCCGTGGCG
>DATHNH010000114.1:0-10532 GCA_035486255.1 Solirubrobacteraceae bacterium
TTACGAGCGGTGGATGAGCCCCGACTTGGATGTGCTTGCCACAAGACGCTTGACCCAAGTAGGCCGTGTTACGGATCAGGTGATTTACGGTCGAGCGCGTCCAAGCCAGAGCTTTGTTCGGCGGGTGGCGTTCATTCAAGAACCCCGCGATCTTTGGCCAAGGCTCCCCCGCTGCTCGCATCTCAAACGCCTGCTTGACCAAAGGCGCGGTCTCAGGGTTCGGCGCAATCGGCTTGGCCCTCCCAGGCTTGGTGTAACCAAAGGGTGCTCGGAAGTGGACGCCCCGGCCGATGGCACGGCCCTGAGCCTCCTGCCAACGCTCTTGGAATTGACGACGCTGCATCCGACCAAGCGCAAGGAACAGGGTCATCGAGAACTCGCCCACGGGTGTCGTCGGGTCGATCCCGAGGTCCACCACCGCGATCTTTGCGCCTGCCTCGTGCACGCTCTCCACGAGACGGAGAGCGTCGGCGACCCCAGCTCGAGACAGACGGTCGAGGTGCGCAACCGCAAGTCCTCCAGTCTGACCAGTGCCGATGCGCGCGAGCATCGTATCCAACCCCGGCCGGTGAAGCTTGCCGCCAGACTGGTCCAGATCCTCGTGCCAAGCGGCAATTCTCACGCCGCGAGCATCGGCCCACTTTTGAATGCGGTCGCGCTGAACCATGGGGCTGATGAAGGAATCGCCCTCTCGCCCGCGTGTCTGCGAAACCCGGATATAGCCGTCTAGAACTACGTTTGCGTTCGCTCCGATCATGAGATCTCCTGGCGTCGATGACTGTGCAATCGACGGCCCATGAAGAACTCCGATATCTCCTTGAACTCCAGTTGTGTGCGTAGGGACCCTGCGACACGGGAGCGATACGCATAACCGTCCTCGCCAACCGACAGGAGTCGCGCCGCGTCCCAAAGGGTGCTCTGACGGTCGTACGCAAGCACAGCTATGATCGCATTGCGCAGGTAGCGATCGGACGATGCCCTGATATCGCCATCCGTGAAGAGATTCTTCACGGCCGAGACGACATAGTCGGCGATCGTATCGGCTGTTGCATCTACCGCCAGGGGGTTAAAGCCACAAGTGGGACGCGAGAAGTCGAGCAGGGTGCACGTACGCGCAATCGGTACTGCACTGACAGCGGCCTCCGCCGCGTCGCCCTTGGGATCGAGCACGATTATCGCGCACCGCTCGCGCTGAAGATCCTCGGCGATGGTAGCCACCAGATAACTTGACTTTCCCTGCTCTACTGTGCCCGGCACCGCTGTGTTCTGGCGACGAAGCAGTGGGTGGATGGAGACCGCGCCACAGGCGTCGCGAAGTGTGCCTTTCTTGTTCTCCGGACGATAGATCGTCGGCGGAGCGGGCGCGAGCGGCAGCGGACCGCGCGTCAAGGGAACAATCGAGTAGTCGACCGAGGGCATGTGCCACATACTCGCAAGCTCCGTCGAGGCGAACACGCCTTTGCGAATCGACGGCAACGGGTTACCCTCGCCGCGCAGGACCCGCCGTGCATATAGACCGAACCAACCGTGACGTGCACGTGTGCCGCGCTCGACCAGCCGATTCTCCGCGCTTTCCGCACGCAACTCCGAGGAGACCTGCTCGCAGACAATGCGGTCCGGTCCAATCACCCGTAGATCCACGAAGAACAGCGGCCGGTGTTGGACTTCGAGACCTCCCTTCAGCTCCACGTCCTCCACCATCGAGCGATCAAGTGGCGGCAGTCGCAGCTTGCGCCGGCGCGAGAGGTGATGCTCGTGACGCTCATAGGCACGCTTTGAGTGCCCCTCGAATAGAGCTGGGGTGGGTGTCAGTGCGATCTGGACGAAAGTGGGCGCTTGACACGCAGCCATCGTCGTAATCAGCCGGTTGACCGCCGGGACACGATCATGCTCGAAGCGATCGATGGACTTCGCGCGCTTGATGAAAGCACTGCGCTTCTTGAGACGAAGGACGAAAGGGGGTATCCCCAACGTCCGCCGCTCGTACTGAAGGCGAGAATTGGGATAGGCACTGCGCAAAGCCGCCTCCACAAGCGCCTCGCTGCCGGCAGGACAGGTGAGCGAGAGCCAGGCTTCACGATGACAGTGGATCTCGAGACCCACCGACGACTGGCCGACGAGCAGTCGTCGCCACCAGCGACACAGCAACCGCTTGTGGAGCGCGTCGAACATGTTCACGATCGCCTCCGCGGACGGGTCGTCGCCTCGATAGGGGACAATTCTGAGACGTACGTACCGCCGTCGTCGACGGGCGCACAGGCGAAAGGCCAGTAGCCCCAGTGAACAAGAGCTCACCGTCGACCCAACGACGAGGATCGTCTCTGTCACGCTAGCGGAGAGCTTCAACAGTGTGGCGCAGAGCAGCAACTCTTTCTCTGATCCGACCGGCGCCGCCGATCGGGACGACCGCGATACCGATTTGGTCCACGAGACGGGTACGTAGGCTTGCTCGACGGACCTCGCCGGGGCCTCAGCCCGGTTCAACTGTCGACTCGCGCCGCCACGATCGCCACATCATCGCGTAGACGCCCGGCGCCACTCGCAAGCGCGAGCCGCTCGAGTTGCCGCACGATCGCATGGGGCCCGGATCCGGCATGGTCGGCTAGAACTCCACACAGCTCCCGCGACGTCAACCCCTTTTGTGGCGCACCCGCATCGAGCAGGCCGTCCGTATAGAGCACAATTGTCGAGCCCGGCTCGAGCTCCAGCTCGAAGTCGAGGACGTTCGACCCGGAGCGCACACCGAGCATCATTCCATGCATTTTCGGACAATGGCTCGAGCCATCCCGCGCCAGTACGACCGGCGGCGGATGACCGGCTCCCGCAACGACCGCGCGAGCACGCTCACGAGTGAGATCGAGCCGCACCACTACTACGGTTGCGAATCGCTGCGCGAGCGAGTGGCCGAGCATCACCTCGTTGACGGCCCCGAGGACTTGCGCCGGACTTGACCGGACAAACGCGAACGCGCGAATGCTGTGTCGCACGAGCGCGGTCACCGCGGCTGCCTCTGGCCCCTTGCCACATACATCACCGACGACCAGCCAACATCCGAGCGGAGTGGTGAACACATCGTAGAAATCGCCACCGACCTGATTTCCCTCGCCAACCGGATGGTAGGCCGAGGAGACATCGACTTTCTCGAGCACCGGCAAAGTCTCTGGCAACAGACTGTGTTGCAGTGTGCGTGCCATATGTGTCCGAGCGGCGTACATAGTCGCGTTGTCCAGCGCCGTCGCAGCTCGATCCGCGAGATCGCACATGAGGGTCATGTGCTCCGCGTCGTCACGGCGAGCCTCCCGCTTATAGAAAAAGGACAGTGCTCCCAGCTGTCGCCCACGCGAGATCAGCGGCACCACGATCGCAGACCGGTAGCCGCTCGAGGCGATGAGCTCGCGGACCTCGTGCTCAGGCGCGATCTGCTCGAGCGCAAGTGCATCTCTCAAGTCATCGGTGACCACGGGAACACGAGAGCGGATCGCGCGCGCAACGGGATGCTCCCCTTCGAGGTCGAGAGGATATTCGGCCCGCAGTGCCTCGAGCTTGCCTGGCTCCTTTTCTTGCTCCGCCACCATCACCGTCTCGCCGACCGTGCCGTCCTCGCGCAAGAGATCGATCACGCACAGTTGCGCGAGCCTGGGGACCGCGATGTCCGCTATCGCTCTCATCGTCTGACGCGGGTCCAGCGAGCGGTCGAAAACGCCCCCGGCGGCGGCTAGCAGCTCACTCGCCTCTCCGACGCCACTACTCCTATTCCACCCTCTCCACCCTCTCCACCGCACCGGCGTTCCACCCCAGTCTTAGAGCATTGCCCGCACGCTCACAAAGGTAGAGCAAACACCGGCTTGCCCGACTCGCGCGAGCGCTGACAGAACGAAACGATCTCCTCGGGTCTAATGCCAGTCTAATTCGATGGTTGCCTCATGCACAAGACCGTCCATGCGTTGCCCAGATCCGAACTGGACCCGGGAACTCGCTCACATCGGTCGCGTAGCTCGCTCCACCCGCTCACCCCGTTCGGTGAGACACCATTCATTGGGTGCACCCTTTGACTGGGCATGATCGACGTTTTCGATCAGGTCCAAGCGCTCCAAGCGCGAGAGCAGCTTTGAGATCTGCCCCTGGTCGGCGATACCGGCTCCATCGGCCACTTCGCGGTTGCTTGCTCCAGGGTGCTCTCTGATCGCCGTCAACACACGCACCGTACGATAGGTCAAGCGCATATCGAGCCCAGCCATCGGATCCTTGCCGACGCCAGGCTCGGCCTTGCTTCGCCGCCGCACCTCCGGCGGGCGACGAGACAATTCTCGGCTGGCCGCTCGAACGCCCAGGTAAGGAAGCACGATCATGCTCATGAGTGAGCCGTGCAAGCCAATGTAAGGCTTGCTGCTTCGTTCAAGCAGACGAGTGTGTATCACCGCGAAGACCGCACCTATCACCCCTTCCGCAGTGACGCTTGGGGGCTCGCGTCTGACACTGGCGGCCGTCCGACCTTGGTCGATCACGTTACGCAACTGTCCGAGCACCCGCGCGCGCTCCTCGAGCACCCGCGGGCCCCCGCCCAACGCATCCACGACGCACAGTCGAGCAAGCTCGGGCTCCTCGTCGACGAAGACCAAGAGCGCCGCCAAGCCTGCGCGCACCCCCTCACGCCAAGACGACTCTTGCTCAAAGGCCTCTATGACTCTCGCCTTCAGTTGTTCGAGCGTACGCTCGAACACAGCCAAAAAGCAGTCCTCGCGATCGACGAACAGGTCATAGAACGTCTTGCGCGACACTTTCGCACGGCTAATGACCTGCGCCACCGTGAGGCGTGCGTATCCGTTCTCCTCGATTGCCTCGACCGCAGCGCTCAGCATTCGGGCACGCTGAATCTCCGTAACGTGACCGCGCGGCAGCCCGTCGTCGCCTTGGCGCAATACCCGCGGCCTAGAGCGCATCTGATTGATTGAAGCCATATTTCCCTGCCTGGTCGGTGCTGTCATCGTTGACCCGAGAACGGGCCCCGGCGGGCACAGCGCTCGGTTGCAAGCGCAACACTCACCGCACACCCGTCTCGGCCATGCGTCACACACAGAGATTCACGGGTTCGACCGCTCAAGTCGAGCCGTGTCTCCTACTCCATCTCTGATCACTACGGTTCTCGCGAAATGCGGTCACCCCGCCCATCGTGCAGCCCGAGTCTTTTGGGGGGCGACTCTGACGGTCTGGGACGTAGCCTGCAACAGAACCTTTTCCAGGAGCGCCGAAAGCCCGCAATCACGGGTTCTTGACCGTCCGTGAATGTCTCTGACCGCAGACATGTCGCTTAATCCAGGCGGAGACGGAGATGGTCGCGGCCGCACGCCTATCAACCAAGTCGCTGCGAACGGACGCGCCGTGTCCAGCGGCGACACAAGAGGGGTGAGCGACGGGATTCGAACCCGCGACCGCCGAGACCACAACCCGGAGCTCTACCAACTGAGCTACGCCCACCAAGCGGTAGCCCGGAGTCTAGCGACGCGTGGCGGACCCCTGCTGTGACAGTTGCCGATGCGCCGCCTGACCGCTCAGAACCGGTGCGCCGCCTGACCGCCCAGACCCGAGCTTCAGGCTCTGCGGATCCAGACCGGCTCCTGACTGGCGGCGCTCGACCAACTTTCGATCGAGTGGAGAGCCGCGTCCAACTGCCTCTCCGACGTGCAATGCTGGGGTTCGTCGCCTAGATCCCCCAAGAGAACTATCGCAAGTTGGGAGCCAACGAGCGAGCGAACGGCGCCTTCGGCAAGCTTCAGACTGTCGCTCGCGCTCCACTCGGGATGGCGCTCGCACGCGAGCCGCCAGACGAGCGCCAGTGACACAGGATCCTCGCTGAGCCTTGTGAGCACCTCGAGACCAAGCGAGTCGGCGAGCAGACGCAGGTCCTCAGCCGAGATCTCGCCTCCTTTCGGATCGGTCACGTCCTTCCGATCGACGGATTCTTGACCCGGATCGACGCGAGTCGAGCTCGCGGGCCCCTCGTCGGAGGAACCAGCCGCGTCTGCTCGCGCGGCCACGAGCAGCTGCTCGGTCACATCTTGGCCTTCCCGCACAGCGATGCGCCAACCACGCCCCATCGAGAGTTGCTCGAGCGGAAGTTGGGGGCCCTCGAGTACGGTCAGATGGGCCTGGTGAGGATTCCACTTGCGTTCCCCGAACTCGATCCATTCGCCTTGCGCCCAGGCGTCGACGACAGCCTCGCGCAGCTCTTTCTCCGTGAGGTTGAAGCGGCAAAAGTTGTGCGGAAATTGGCGCAGCTCGACGTGATACATGCGCTAAGGCTCGCAAATCGCCGTTCACGATGGCTTTGCCAAGCTCAACCGGGACACACAGAGAGCCGATGAGCAGCACATGCCCACCTTTGAGGGACAGCTACGCAATCGTCTCCCGCGACCGCGCATGGCGCTCCATGTGCTCGGTTGGGCACTGTGCGGACTGCCGATGCCCAGAAAGCTCCCTGACCATCCGGATGACACCGCAACGGTCGCAAGAAGCTGGGGGTCTTGGTGGGCTCGTCATCCGAACCTTCTGCGTCTGCTCGCAGGAGTGGCGCTGTGTTGGTCTACGACTTATCTCGCCTGGCGCATCGGCTGGAGCTGGCACCGTTCCAATCCCGTGCTCTGGGCTAGCCTGCTGGTGGCCGAGTGCTACGGCTTGTGGAATCTTGCTGCGCTCGCTTGGCTGACGTGGGACGTGACTCCCCGCGAGCGACCACAGTCGCTGCCCGGAACCAGCGTCGACGTGTATATCTGCACGTACGACGAGGCAGCCGCCGTGCTCGAGGCCACGCTCGCCGGATGTGCGTTGATGAGCTATCCGCACACGACCTGGCTGCTGGACGACGGCGCCCGTCCGGAGATCGCTGAACTTGCTCGCGAGTGGGGTGCGTGCTACATGACGCGTCCTGACAAAAGTCATGCGAAGGCCGGCAACATCAACCATGCGCTTGCACAAACCGAGGGCGAGCTGGTGCTTGTGCTCGACGCCGATCACGTGCCGCTACCCGATGCCCTTGAGACGATGGTCGGTTATTTCGAAGACCCCCGCGTGGCACTGGTGCAAACGCCCCACGACTTCTCCAACCATGACTCGATCCAACACTATGGCCTCGGCCGTCACGAGCAATCGGTTTTCTTCTCGGCCATCTGCGTGGGCAAGGACCGCCACGACGCCGCCTTCTGGTGCGGCTCGTGCGCACTGATGAGACGCGAGGCCTTGCTTTCGATCGGAGGAGTGGCTACCGACACTATCGCCGAGGACTTCCACACGACCATAAAGCTCCATAGGCGCGGCTGGCGTACCCACTACGACGATCGCATCATCGCCCAGGGACGCGCTCCTCACGATCTAGCTGCCTATCTGCTTCAGCGCGACCGCTGGGCGCGCGGCAATCTCGCCGTGTTCACCACACCCGAGAGTCCGTTGCGTGCGCGAGAGCTCACCATGAGCCAGCGCATGAGCTATCTGGCCAGCCTCCTCTCTTACCTTGCGGGCCCGATGCGTCTGTTGATGGTGCTCGTGCTCGCCGCTGTGCTGTGGACAGGAGCCCTCCCGGTACGAATCGCCCCATTGGCCCTGATCACGCTGTGGGCTCCAGCCACTCTGTTGATGGTGCTGGCCGGCTCGGCCCTCTGCCGTGGACAGCAGAGTAGCGGCGAGGCAACCCACTATGAACTGTGTACGGCAGAGATCTTCACGCGTGCCCTGCGCTGTGTCGTTCGGCCGGGTCGCGCCAGTTTCCGAGTTACACCGAAGGAGGGAGTCGACCGCGGAGGCTGGGAGGCTGTGCGCCAATTCCGGGTGTTGCTTGTGCTCGCCTCACTCCTGGCCGTGGGCCTCGTTCTACGAATCGCCGAGGACGCGGGGATCGGACCGCTACCGATGATGCATGGCTTCGCCTCCTGGTTCGTGCCTCTCCTCGGCGCCTTCGAGCTGCGTCGAATCGCGCGCACGCTCGCGTTCGTGGCGCGCCGGCGACAACTGCGTGGCGAGTACCGGACTCCGATCACAGCCGGGGCAGTCATCGTTCCGAGCCGGAATCCTGACGACACCAGTCCCTCGCTGCTGGCGCGTATGCAGGACATCACGACGAGTGGAGTCGGCTTCGAACTCTCACGTCCGCTACCGATCGGGATGCTCGCCAGCCTCACAGTTCAGCTTCCCGACGTCGATTCGGTACCTGTTCCGACACGGCTGGAAGTGGCTGTGCGCTCATGCTTGGCACAGGGACAGGAGTGGCGCATCGGCGCCACGATCGTTGGTTGCAAGGAGGACGATCGACGGCGCGTGCTCTCTTACTGCAACGTGGTATGGCCATATCGTCGCTTGCGTGGCGAGAGCGAGCCCGTGCCGGCGCTCTCGGCATCCCGCGATCAGGCGATCGCCTCCGTCAGGCCGCGCGAAGCCACGCTTGCCTAGCGATCGCGGCGTCAGCCCTCACGCCTAAGAACGTGTCTCAGAACCTGCGGTGCTTCTGCATGCGTTCATGGACCAAGCTGGGTGCCGCGGGATGTCGCAGCGCGTACTGGTGGTACGTGCAAGACGTCATACGAGGATCCAGTGCCGCGTCCAGGGGACGCATCTCAGGGTGCCGCAGGTTTTGAGACACGTTCTAAGGACGGGGCGCTTCGTCTGGCCAGTGGCCGTGCTCGGCAAGGTAGGTCCGCGCCGCCTCCTCTTCGTCTCGCACGGAGCGATCACCTTCGAAAGCGGCTCGGTAAAGCCAGTTCATCGCGTAGATCGCCAGTCCGGCGCCGACTATGCCGGCGCCGCCCTCCATGTCTGATTCGCTGCCCAGCAACATCAAGATCACGCCGGCGATCACCGCGGCGACAGGCAGAGCGTAGCGGACACAGAGGAGGAGCCAGGCCATGCGTCCTTGCGCTTCATGCTGTTCGTGTGGTATTCGCTCGTTGGCCATCTTCCCGCGCTACGGCGCTTCAAGTGCCGCTCCCTGCCCTGGCACGGACATAGTTGGCAACGGCGCGAGGGTCTCGGCAAAGAACGCGAGCGTGCGACTCCAGGCATCGCGAGCCGCCTCGGGACGATAGCTCGGCCGGGTGTCGTTGAAGAACGCATGGCCCGTATCTGGATATATACGTAGTTCGTGGTCCGCACCGGCCAGGCTGAGCGCCTGCTCGAAGGCGGGCAGACCGCCGACGATGCGCGGGTCGTCCTGTCCGTAGAAGCCGCGCAGCGGACAGTGGATCGAGCCAACCCGCTCATCAGCCGGGGATGCGCCGTAGTAGACGACCGCGGCGCCGAGCTGGGGCTCCTCGCAAGCCAGCAATGCCGAAAGGCTGCCGCCGAGACAAAAGCCGACCGACCCGACAGCCCGTGCCGCGCACGCCGTGTGGGCGCGCAAGAAGGCAATGGCAGCGCGCAGGACACTCAGATGGCGCTCTGAGTCTCCGCCGGCCCCACCGAACAGTGCTCCGATCGTCTCGCCGACGCTTCGAGCTTGCTCGTCGGGCAGCTCTGACAAGGCCTCGGCCCGCTTCCTATCGTCGCCGAGCACCGCCATCCATTGCGCTGGAGGGATCGTGTTGAGAAAAACCTTGGCCGATTCGACCCGCTCGGCACCCAGCACCTGCGGCCGTCCCCCGCCTACCGAGTACAAGTCGGGAGCGAAAGCAACGTAGCCGGCGCCGGCGAAGCGGTCTGCCACGTCCTCGATATGGCGATCGACACCCCATATCTCTTGAATCACCAACACGCCCGGCAGCGGCCCGCTCGCGGCGGCCGGACGAGTGAGATACGCGGAGACCGCTCCCGCGGGGCTGTCGAAGTCAACCTGCTCGCTTGCCAGCTTCATCGATCATCTCCTCATAGCTCAGCGGCACTGGCGCTCGAAGGGCAAGGTTAATGGACGGCAGGCCCCTGGACCGCGACGCTCGCGAGCAGACAACGCCTACAGCCTCCTTGGCTAGCCTGTTTCTGTCCCGTCTACTCCTCGGGGCGACGGCGCTCGCGCTTGCGCTCGGTTTGCTGGCGCTTTGCTTGAAGCCGACGCTCGCGCGAGGCCGCCGTCGGACGGGTGGCACGGCGACGCTTCGGAACGGCAAGAGCCGTCGCCAGCCGCTCTCCCAAGCGAGCGAGAGCCAGCTCGCGGTTGCGCGCTTGGGATCGTTCGTCCTGCGCGATCGCCACCACTCGCGGCCCGATGCGCGCGAGCACTCGGTCTCGCTGTGTACCGGTGAGCGTAGTCGAGGCGAGCACGTCGAAACTCACTTCCACGCGAGACGCGGTGACATTGGCGTGCTGTCCTCCCGGGCCGGACGAGCGACTGGTGCGCACCGCCACCTCCGAGAGCGGGATTGTCAGCCCACCGGTGATCTGCAGTCCACGATAGGGACCTTCCTCAGCTTTGCTCAATGCCGTCATAGACAAAGCGGGGGACCGAGGAATCGAACCTCGAGCAAGAGTTTGGAGATCCCGTGATACGGGGCATTTGGCCTTTAGGCATGCTGTTTCGTCTTTTAGTTCGCACTTTCGTCGGCGATTGGCCCTCTGGG
>DATHNH010000115.1:0-5213 GCA_035486255.1 Solirubrobacteraceae bacterium
AGGCCGGGCTCGTAGATCGGCACCTCCCCACGCAGCAGCCGCTCCACCTTGGCGGAGTCGATATCGACACACCACACCTCACTGCCCATAGCGGCGAAGCCGGCGGCCGTCACCAACCCCACGTAGCCGGTACCGATCACCCCGATCGGCTCGTGCGCGGTCATCTGACGTTCCTGGGTTGCGGCCGGCGGGTCATGCGGCGAAGGCTAACCGGTGCTCGCGAGAGGGGTCGTGAACGAATGACCTACGACCGTCAGCTTGCGACTGACAGGAAGGCCTCGTAGCGCTTGATGTCGCGCGATGCGCGAGCGCGCTCCTCGCTACCCTCGGCGGCCCGCTCGGCAGCGGCGCGCGCCTCGGAGAGCCGCGTCTCGAATGTTGCCCGGTCGAGCGCATCGGGTGCGATCGCCTCCTCTACCAGCACGAGCGCGTGATTCTCCGCGAACTGGAGATAGCCCTCGGCTTGAGCGAAGCGCACGATCTCCGACTCCGAGCGGTACAGGCGCAGCTCGGTCGGTTCGAGCTGAGCGAGCAGGGGCGCGTGGTTGGCGAGAATGCCGATCGAGCCGACGGAGGTGCGAGTGGAGAGCATCTCGATCTCCTCCTTGAACACCTCCCCCTCGGGGGTCAGCACTTCGACTGGAAACTTGGTGCGAGCCATTAGTCAGTCCTTTCCTCTCCCGCGGCCCTCTGACGCCCCCAAGGATCAAGCAGATCAAGGACACAGGGAGCGCGGTGTGCTCCGCACACGAGCGACCGAGGACGTAGAGATGCGCAGGTCATTGGGCGTCAGCGAGCACCTGCTCGATGGTGCCCTTTAGGAAGAACGCGCGCTCGGGCACGTCGTCGTGCTTGCCCGCGATGATCTCCTCGAAGCCGCGGATCGTCTCGGCGATCGGCACGTATGCGCCGGGGGTGCCGGTGAACTGTTCGGCGACGAAGAACGGCTGGGAGAGGAAGCGCTCGATCTTGCGCGCGCGCTGCACCGTGAGCTTGTCCTCGTCGGAGAGCTCGTCGATGCCGAGGATCGCGATGATGTCCTGCAGCTCCTTGTAGCGCTGCAGGATCTCCTTGACGCGGTTGGCGACCCTGAAGTGATCGTCGCCGACGATGTCGGCCTTGAGAATCGTGGAGGTCGAGTCCAGCGGATCGACAGCCGGGTAGATCCCCTTTTCGGAGATCGCCCGCGAGAGGGCCGTGGTGGCGTTGAGGTGGGCGAACACGGATGCCGGCGCGGGATCGGTGTAGTCGTCGGCGGGAACGTAGATCGCCTGCACCGAGGTGACAGAGCCTCTGTTGGTGGAGGTGATGCGCTCCTGCAGCTGGCCCATCTCGGTCTCGAGGGTGGGCTGGTAGCCGACCTGCGAGGGCATCCGCCCGAGCAGCGCCGAGACCTCGGAGCCCGCCTGTACGAAGCGGAAGATGTTGTCTACGAACAGCAGCACATCCTGGCCCTCGTCGCGGAAGTGTTCGGCCATCGTCAGACCGGAGAGGGCGACGCGCATGCGCGCGCCGGGCGGCTCGTTCATCTGCCCGAAGACGAGCATCGTCTTGTCGATGACGCCCGACTCCTTCATCTCAAGCCACAGGTCGTTGCCCTCGCGCGAGCGCTCGCCCACGCCGCAGAAGGCGGACAGCCCACCGTGCTCCTTGGCGAGGTTGTGGATCAGCTCCTGAATAAGCACGGTCTTGCCGACGCCGGCGCCGCCGAACAGACCGACCTTGCCGCCCTTGGCGTAAGGCGCGAGCAGGTCGATGACCTTGATACCGGTCTCGAACATCTCGGTCGTCGGAGTGAGGTCCTCGACCTTCGGGGCCGGCTGGTGGATCTGGCGACGGGGAGTGCCGGCGGGAATCGGCTCGCCCAGGTCGATCGGTTCGCCGAGCAAGTTGAAGATGCGTCCAAGCGTTGCCTCACCGACGGGCACGGTGATCGGCCCACCCGTGTCGATCACCTCCGTGCCGCGCGCCAAGCCGTCTGTCGTGTCCATCGCGACGACCCTCACGCGATCGTCGCCGAGGTGCTGCTGGACCTCGCACACGAGCACCTCGCCGCCGGACTCGGGGCTTACGCCCTCGGCCTCCTCAGCTGCCGCGGCGGCGGGCCGGGCGATCGTGACAGCGTGGTTGATCTCGGGCAGCTTGTCGGGGAAGACGACGTCGAGCACGACGCCCTGGATCTCCTCGATGCGCCCCACGTTGCGCTCGGCCGCCCCTTCCGGGGAGCTGGGGCTGGTGGTTGGCTTTGTGGCGATACTGGCGTCCATTTCTGTTCCGTTCTCCTAGGTTCTATCCAAGTTCGTAAGACTTCATGCCGGTCTGGGTGTCGATGAGCAAGCCAGGCTGGATCGAGGACCCACCCACCCCGCGCGCAGTGTGCTACGCAGATGAGCGACCGAGAACGCAGTATGGCGCCGCTCAGCGATCACACCAGTCCCTCGGCTCCCGCTACTACCTCCATGATCTCTTGCGTGATCTCGGCCTGGCGGGCTCGGTTCATCTGCAGCGTGTAATCCTCGATCAAGGTCCCGGCGTTCTCCGAGGCGTTGCGCATCGCCGTCATCTGCGCCCCGAAGAAGCCCGCGGTGGACTCGATCAGGGCTCGGTAGATCGAGATCTCGACGTAGTCGGGCACGAGGCGCTTGAGAATCTCCTCCGGCCCGGGCTCATATTCGACAAGTGCCGGCGGGCCGCCCGCCCGCTCGGCGGCCGTCGTGCCGCTCGCGCCCTCGGCCGCGTCCTGCTCCACACCCGCGTTCCCGGTGAGCGTGGACTGGGACAGCGGCAGCAGCGTCTCGCGCGTCACGTGCTGGGTGAGCGGAGAGACATAGGAGTTGTAGAGGATGTCCACGCGATCGAGCCGACCGTCGATGTAGTCGGTGATCAAGTCGTCGGCGATCCCACGGGCATCGGCGTAAGCGGGGCGGTCGGAGAAGCCGGTGTAGCTTCCTTGCAGCTCGCGCCCGCGGAATGTCAGCGAAGAGACTCCGCGTCGTCCGGTGGCGTACCACGCGCTCTGCAACCCCTCCTCGGCGAGCTCCGCGCCGGCGCGCACGCCGGCGCGGATGATCTGCGAGTTGAACGCGCCCGCCAAGCCGCGGTCGCCGGTCACCAGCAGCAGACCGACGTTCTGTACCTGCTCGCGCTCTTTGAGCAGCGGCAGGCTCGCCGCCTCGGCGCCCGCCGCCTGCGCGGCCTGGTAGGTCATCCGGCGAATAGCCTCCGCGTAGGGCCTCAATCGAGCGATGCGCTGCTCTGCGCGGCGCAGCCGTGCGGCAGCCACCATCTCCATCGCTCGCGTGATCTTCTGAATGTTCTTGACCGAGGCGATCCGGTTCTTTACGTCGCGTTGTGAGGCCATGACTTGAGAGGACGGCTGCTAGGCCGCCTTGGCCCCCTCCAGCGGTCGGTCGTCCTCCAGCGGCTGGCCCTCCTCGTCGAGGTCATAGCCGAAGTCGCCCGCAAACGCCTCGATCGCCGCGCGGGCTTCGTTCTGGACCTCCTCCGACCAACCGCCGCCTGAGATCTTCGAGCGTAGCTCCTTGTGTTCTGAGTGGCAGCGTTCGGTCAGCTCGGTCAGGAACTCGGGCACGCGATCGGAGTTGATGCGATCGAGGTAGCCGCTCGTGGCCGCGAAGATCTGGATCACCTGATCCTCGACCGGCAACGGCTCGCGCTCGCCCTGGTTGAGCGTCTTGACGATCCGCTCGCCGCGCGCGAGCGTGCGTTGCGTGTCGGCGTCGAGGTCTGAGCCGAACTGGGCGAAGGCCTCCAGATCGCGGTACTGGGAGAGCTCGAGCTTGATCCTGCCCGCCACCTTCTTCATCGGCGAGATCTGGGCGTTGCCACCCACCCTCGACACGGAGATACCGACGTTGATCGCGGGACGTACGCCCGAGTTGAACAGCTTCGGCTCGAGGAAGATCTGCCCGTCGGTGATCGAGATCACGTTCGTGGGGATGTACGCCGACACGTCGCCCGCCTGGGTCTCGATCACCGGCAGCGCAGTCAGCGAGCCACCGCCGAGCTCGTCGTTGAGCTTGACCGCGCGCTCCAGGAGGCGCGAGTGCAGATAGAAGACATCGCCCGGATAGGCCTCGCGCCCTGGCGGGCGGCGCAGCAAGAGCGACATCTGCCGGTAGGCGTAGGCGTGCTTGGTCAAATCGTCGTACACGCACAGGGCGTGCTTGCCGTTGTAGAGGAAGTACTCCCCCATCGCGCAGCCCGCGTAGGGCGCCATGAACTTGATCGGGGCCGCCTCATCCGCCGGGGCGGCGACGATGATCGTGTTGTCCAAAGCTCCAGCTTCGTCGAGCGTCTTGGCGAGCGCCACCACGGTCGACATGCGCTGGCCAATCGCCACGTACACCGACACGACGCCGGTGTCCTTGTTGTTGATGATCGTGTCGAGGGCGATCGCCGTCTTGCCGGTCTGACGGTCGCCGATGATCAGCTCTCGCTGGCCGCGGCCGATCGGGATCATCGCGTCGATCGCCTTCAGACCCGTTTGCATCGGCTCGGTGACGGGCTGGCGCTGCACCACACCCGGCGCCTTGAACTCGGCGGGGCGAAGCTCGGTCGTGTTGACCTCGCCCTTGCCGTCCAGGGGACGCCCGAGCGGATCCACGATGCGTCCGAGCAAGGCCTCGCCGACGGGTATCTCCAGCAGACGACCCGTGCGCTTGACGGTATCCCCCTCGGAGATGTGCTCCCAGTCGCCGAACAGCACCGCGCCGACGTTGTCGGCCTCGAGGTTCAATGCGAGCCCGGTGACGCCGTGGGGAAGCTCGAGCATCTCGAAGGACATGCAGTTCTCCAGGCCGTGCAGGCGTGCGATGCCGTCGGCCACAGATAGGACGGTGCCGACCTCGGTGAGCTGCGCCTCGCCGGCGCCGAGCCCCTCGATGCGGCTCTTGAGAATGCTTGTGATCTCGTCTGGGTTGATCTGCATGTGGTCTCCTGATTGAGAATGAGATGCCGCCCGCCCGGCTCCTCGACCTCCGGCTGACTGCCGGCCGGCTGAGCCGGGGTGGATGAGCCCGGGGGGTGGGGCCGGGGGGATGGGCCCTTAAACAGCTCCTTGAGCGACCTGCGTGCGCAGTTGCTCGAGTCGATTGCGGATAGATGCGTCGAGGATCGAGTTGCCCACCTGGACAACGATCCCGCCCAGGATGTCGGGCTCGACACGCGTCGTGAGCGTCACCGTGTTGCCG
>DATHNH010000116.1:0-3196 GCA_035486255.1 Solirubrobacteraceae bacterium
GCAGCTCTGGCTTGCCGTGCCGATTGACGTGTGCGACCGCCGAGAACGTCGTTCCCAGGTCGATGCCGATCACCGGTCCGTTGCTCAAGAGACCCCCTCGCCGGCTTCGCTAGTTCCGCCGCCCGACTTGTACCGATAGACGGTCACCTCGGCGGCCCGCAGGACCTTACCGTCGCATTCATAGCCTGTTCGCGCGACTTCGGCGATCATGTTGTGGAGGGCCTCCTCAGGTGCCTCTCGGGTGCCGACGGCACGCTGGCGCAGGGGATCGAAACGATCCTCCAGAGCGATCATCGCCGAGACTCCGCGTCGTGCGAGGATCTCCACCAGCTCACCCCGGATCGACTCGACGAACTCATCCTCCGGTTGGGCCTCGAGTCCCTTCTCGACACGGTCGAGCAACAGGATGATGTCTGAGAGGATCGGCTTCTGTCCGGCCGTTCCGGCCAACGCGCGAAACTGCTCGAGGTCGTCATAGAGATGGCGGAAGGACTCCTCGCTGGCAACGTCCTGACGAAGGCGCTCGTCGAACATCCGCCGCAGCTCGACGAGCTGTCCCGAGAACGCTTCCAGCAGACCGATGACCTCCGGCGTGTCCGACGCAGCGGGCGCGCCCTCGCCCGGCGTCTCACCGGCGGGCTCCGCGCCGCCCGGCGGCTTAGCGACCGGCTCCGTCTGGCTTGGCGACTCGTGGGTCGGCTCTGCCTCGCTCAGCGGCTCAGCGGCCGGCTCTACTCGCCTAAGCGGCTCACCGTCGGGATCAGCCGCAGAGAGCGACTCGGCACCCCCGAAGGGCGCGTGAGTTTCCGGGTCCGCATCCGAGCGGACGAGCTCGCCATTCGGCTCGACTTTTCCCTCCATTTCAACCATTCTCGCCACGCCTGTGAGCTCCTCCGGTTGATAACGAGCGGCAAGACTACCTGCTGATGACTGGCTCGTAAAGTTGTGATCGGCTGAGGAGCCAGGGCCTTCGTCAAGTGTCCAGCCGGATCACGGCCGGCCCTGGTTTGCCTGTGCGAGCGAACGGCGACTGCCTACTGCCCGCCCCTGTTTCCCCCGGACAGCCAACTTCTGAGGCCCGAGCCTGACCTCTGCGGGCGGCCGGACCCGCGTTCCAGAAGGTGACCGTAGACCGAGTCTGGATCGGCACTTCGACCTTCGGCCCATGCGGACCGAAGTCTGTCGCGATCGGCGCCTACCTGCTCGGCGAGATTCGTCGGATCGACGCTCATAGGTCCCTCCAGGTGGCGCGTGGGCGGCTCGACTCCGAGCAGCGCCGCCACGACCTGCCCATTCTGGTAATCCTGGGCGAACGGGAGCCATGGTCTGATCGCTCCCAGTGTCCAAATCGCGTTCTCGTACCGCCCGAGGTGCCACTCGGCAACGGCAAACAGGCACATGACGAAGTCCCGGAGATATGGCCGGTGGGCCCCCTGCGGACCGTGATAGCTGCGACTCATCGCTGCGAGCACCGACCGGATGATCTCGTGTCCTCTCCCGTAGTCGCCCATCGCGAGTGCGACTTCCCCCACCCGCGCGTAGGAGAGAAGCGTGGACGACTCATCGTCTGTTGCGCTTGCGAGCTCGTGCGCCTCGATGTAGCAGCGCCGCGCATCGTCGTGAGCGCCAAGGCGGCAGAGCAGCACGCCTCGCTGCAGGCTCAGGACCATCCTCGACTCGGTGCCGTCGAGACCGGCGCGAGCGCACGCGAACGCCACCTCGTCCGCTTGTCGCAACCTCGACTTCGGCGATCCCGGTTCGGGAATTGTCTCGCCAGCGTCTCCCAGCGCCAGCTCCGGAGATGACGATCCTGCCCAGAGGGCCAGGGTCTCGATTCCGCGGGTGAGCATGCTTCCTCGCGCCGCACTCCCCTCGGGCGTCATCGACGCTAGTCGAAAGAGGCATGCTGCGCGGGGCGTCTGGCCCTGCTCGTGCTGAGGATCGACGTCGGCGCCCTTGCGGTAGTAGATCTTGGCGCGCTCGGACGCTCCTTGGGCCATGAAGGCGTCGCCCACGCGCACGAGCACGGACCTGTGCGCCGTGTGAACGTGCGGCCAGCGGCTGATGACCTCATCGAGCTGCACGCCCTGCGTGACCAGCTCTCCCAACTCCCGATCCTCGGCGCGCGAGGCTGAGGGGGTCCTTCCCGGGACAGGCACTCCAAGCCTCGTGAGACGATTGGAGGTTCCAGGGGCTGAGGAAACACAATCGCTGCCCACTCGCGCGGGCTCAGTCGCCCGCCACAGGTGGTCGAAGCGGTGCACCCAGGTCACGAATTCCTGGTTCCAGCGAGCAACGCGCTGGATGTTGATCTCATCCTCGGCGGCGTGACCGAAACGCTCGCCTGCGACGGATGCGCCGTGTGGCTCCTCTCCGGGGAGCGCACATTCGTACTCGAGCCGGCCGCTCTTATCTCTGAGGACCGCCTTCGCCTGCTCAAGCAGTTCGACTTTCTCTTCGGCCTCGCGCCTGTCGGCTGCTCGCGGGGCGTTGTTCACCCGCCGCGACCAGACGTTCAGCTGTTGACGCAGCGCGTCTTCGACCTCCTCGAGAGATGCGTCGCGCGGCAGTCCGAGGAGCGCGTAATAGTCCTCACTCATCGTCGGGACCCGCGCGTCGGCTCCTGACCACACACGGTGCCAGTCCCACTGTCGGTCGGCATGCGCTGAAAATGGGCGGCTGACGAGCAACGTCAGTCATCACATTGGTCGCGCTCACGGCCGCTCGCATACCGCGAGTGTGCGCCCGACCTGTCAGAGCAGAAAGGCAGCGCGCTCATGGGGACGGCCGAGTATACGCGCAGATCCCCGATCGCAATTGAAGAACATGGCCGCTTCGATGACCACCTTACTGGCGAGGATCGTGTCGTCCTCCGCGGTGGGCGCGAGGAAGTCGAGGATGAGCGGCAGGCCGGGTGCACCGTGCTTCTTGCGCCAGCGAAATCCGCTTGCGCGCTCTGGCTCGAAGTACCGCTCAAGGATCTCCTCTATCGAGCGGTAGTACTCGCGTGTTGCGCCGCCGGTGATAGCGAGCGACAAACACAAATCGATGTCTGCGCTACCGATATGCGCATCTGCGGCGTCCGGGGCGAGTAGCGGAGGAACAAGGCCGCCGACGATGACTAGGTGCTTGGCGGACATGCCTCCGAGGAGATGGAAGAGGCTTGCCACCTCGCCTATCAACGCGTTCGGTGGGT
>DATHNH010000117.1:0-2835 GCA_035486255.1 Solirubrobacteraceae bacterium
CTCGCCGCGCGTGAGCTGGGGGCCGCCGAGCTCACCCCATGCCGCAGAGAGCTCGGCGAGGACTCCGTCGAACAAGCTTCTTGCGAGCACCCAGTCGATGTCGGTCAAGTGACGCTCTGCCGGTGCCTGCGCAGCCTGGCCGCCGAGCAGGCATTCGAGCGCTTGCAGTAGCAGCGGCTGCTCGACGCTCAGCAGCATGTGACGCTCGATCGCCTTGGCCTCGACCGCTACCGCCACCGCGTCTGCCGCCAGCCTTGCCTTGGCCGCGGCCCAGGTGTGCTGGTCCACCTCGGCGACGCTGAGCTCCACCTCCACCGCCAGCTCGTTTGTGAGCCGTCCGGACAGCGCCTCGCAGAACTGCTCGATCGCGCCCGAGATGCGACGTCTGATCTCGGTCGTGAACTTGGTCGGCTGGGAGAAGTCGAGCGTGCGTATGCGCCCGCCCACTTGGCCACCCGGTTCGGCGCTGTCTGTAGTGTCGACCAGGGCGCCTGCCTCTCCAGCCTGCGTGCCGTCGGTCTCATCCTTGGCGGACCCGGCGCGAGCCTTGCCGGCAGCTGTCCCGGCCTTGGCGGTCGTGCGCTTCTTGGAGCCGGCCGACTCGCCTGTGCCCGAGGACGCGGGCTTCTTGGAGCTTTGTGGCTCGTCCTTGGAAGCGCCGGCGCGGCTCTTCGGGCTCAACTGTCCTCCTCTTTCAGCTGGTGGCGACCGCGGCCTCGTCCGCCGTAGCCTCGCCGACTCCCGGAGAGCACGAAATCTGGTTGCTCTCGAGAATCTCGGTGACGCGCAGACCGTAGCGCTCGTCCATGACGATCACCTCGCCGCGAGCGATCGCGGTCCCGTTGACCAGCAGATCCGCCGGTTCGCCTGCTTGGCGCTCGAGCGCCACGACCGAGCCGACGCGCAGGTCGAGCGTCTCTCCGACGGTCATGTGCGTGCGGCCGATCTCGACGCTCAGCTCCATCGGTATATCGCTGAGGCGGCTCAGGTCGGCGTCGGATGGCGAGGCTCCCCCAGACGGCGCGCTCTGGTCGAATTGCTCGTACTCGATTGCCTCAGCCACGTCGCCTCCTATTGAACGGTGAAATCCGGAAACAGCACTTCTTCGACCTTGACGTCCGTCTTTTGCTGGATCGTATGGAGGATCTGGTGCTTGACCGCTTGGCGGCCGTGGGCGCTTATGAGCGTTTCGCCGCTCTGGCCGGTCACGGCGTTCGTCACGATTTCGCGCACGATCGCTTCCTCGGGCAGAGTACCGGGCCCACTTTCGGAACCGGAGGAGCTGCTCGCGGCGGTCGCGCCGTCGCTCTGTCCGGGCGCCAGCTCGAGCGCCACGCTGATCTTGGCGTAGCGTCCGTCGCTGAGGTTCAGTAGGAAGGATTGGGGCATCACGTAGATCGTCCCCTTGACCTTCTCCTTGACCACGGGCTTGGCCTTGGTCATCGTGTAGCCGCCGAACAACAGGATCGGGACGATCGCGGCGAGCAGGATCTTCTTGTTTTTGAGCATGATCGTTTCCTATGGTTCGCTGCCGGACTGGCTTTCGCCTTCTCCGCCGTAGATGCGGCGCATGACGATCTCCACGCGCCGGTTGCGCGCTCGCCCCGCGGCGCTCGCGTTGCTGTCCACCGGCTGTTGGTCGGCGTTGCCGCTCGCCGTCAGTCTGTGCGAGGCGACTCCGTGTTCGACCAGGAATTCCACGACGGCGCTGGCGCGGGCGGTGGAGAGCTCCCAGTTGCTTGCGAACTGCGCGCTGTGAATCGGAACGTTGTCGGTGTTGCCCTCGACACTGATCGGATGGGTTTCGTCGATGTTCAGCAGCTGGCCGATCTCGCCGAGGAGCGCGTAGGCCCGGCTGTTGAGCGTCGCTTGGCCCGAGGGGAACAGGAGGTCGTCGGTGAGCACCCTGATGACCAGCCCGCGTTGTTCGATCGAGGTCTGCACACTCGAGCTGAAGCCGTGCGAGGCGGCATAGGCGTCGAGCTCGTGCTTGATCTGCGCGAACTCGCTGGTCTCGCGCTGGGCAGGCGTTTCGAGTTGACCGGTCATCGCGGCGCTCTGCGCGCCGTGCGCGGTGCTGTTCTGCAGACTGCTCGAACCCTGCGATGTGACCGGCTCGATCGCCTGCAATTCGAATTTGGCGGGGACTTGGCTCGCGTTGGCGGTCGAGCCTTGTTGGGAGATTGCCTTGCCGCCTGGAAGGATGTTGCCCGAGAAGGCGGCCTTCAGCGACTGCTGCAGAGTCTGATACTTGGAGATGTTGACTGAGGAGATAGAGAACAGGACCATGAACAGCGCCATCAGCAGCGTGATCATGTCCGCATAGGTCAACAGCCAGCGCTCCTCGCTCTCCTCGCCGTGAGCTCCACCTCGATGGCGCCCGCGCCCGCGCCCGCGAGCCATGCTCAGGCCGCCTTCGACGCGACGCCGGGCTGCGCGAGCGACTGCTCTGCTTCCTCGGAGCGCTCCGCAGGTGGCACGTAGGACATCAGCTTTTCGGAGACCAGGCGGGGGTTGTCGCCCGCCTGAAGGGAGAGGATTCCCTCGAGCGTCATCATGCGCAGCTCGACCTCTTCGGCGGAGATCGCCTTCAAGCGGTTGGCGATCGGCAGGAAGATTACGTTGGCCGAGCCGACGCCCATCAGCGTGGCGATGAAGGCTGCGGAGATCGACGGCCCGAGCGTGGAAGGCGCCGCCAGGTTCTGCAGCACGTGCACCAAGCCGAGGACGGTGCCGATGATCCCCATCGTCGGGGCGAAGCCACCCGCCTTCTCGAACGGGGAGGCGCCGACGGCGTGGCGGGCGGCCATGCCGTCTACCTCGGCCTCGAGGATT
>DATHNH010000118.1:0-8459 GCA_035486255.1 Solirubrobacteraceae bacterium
GACTGTCATCGTCCGGGACTTCACGGACTTCATGAGAAGACGGCCGCCGGCTCGAGTGCTCGCTCAGACCGCGCCGATGTGCACGACCGCCAGGCCCTGCCAAGACCCATAGTGCGCGAAGAACGAGCGAACTTCCGCTTCGCTCGCCCGTGCCCGCGGATCGCCGCCGCTGAGGCGCCGCCCCACGTACTTCAACAGGCCGACGTCCCCGGCCGGCAGTTGGTCGTGGCGGCCCTGTCCATGCAGGGCGAGCATCTCGACGGTCCACGGGCCGATTCCCGGGATCGCGCGCAGCAGACGCCAGGCGCGCTGGTGATCGCCGTCGTGCAGATCCAAGCGCCCGTTCGCCACCTCGCGCGCGACGCGCACCAACAGTCGCGCCCGTGAGCCGGCCAGGTCGAAGGACTCCAGACGAGCCGGCGCAGCTTCCGCGAACGCCCTGGGCGAGGGCACGTCGCGCAACGGATGCTCACATCCCTGCCAGCCCACCCAACGAGGGCCCATCGAGGCCACGATCCGCCGCTGGATGGCGGCTGCTCGCTCGTATTCGATCAGCTGCTCGCAGATCGCCCACGCGAGCGCCTCGAATGGCTCGGGTCGACGCCTGGGGCGCAGCCACGGTCGCTCGCGAATCGAGCGACCGATCAGAGGGTCGTCGGCGAACTCACGGTGGAAAGCGCTCAAATCCTCATCGACGCCGAGCGCGAAACGCATCCTGTCGATCCCGTAGCGGGCAGCCTCCGCGCTGCGAGAGCGCGCTCCGAACAGCACGACTTCCGCTGCCGGCTGAGCGACACGCACGTGTACCGGCTCCCCCCCGTGGTGCAGCAATCGTTCGAGCAGCCCCCCGCGACTGCGTAGCACCCCGTCCATTCCGCCCGCGCGCGGCAAGCGAAATGGGCCGGCAGGCCTGACTTCGAGGCGCAGCTCCAAGGGCTCGTAGGAGCCGATCCGCCCACGCGGCTCGTGGGGCGGGGAAACTACACGGGTCTGCACAGCCTCATGAGGCAAAGCCGCTACACCCACCGCGAGGCCCCAAGGGATCTAGCGTCCCCTGAACGGCGCTCCGAGTAGGTGCACATCCACCAGCAGCGAGCGCGACCCCACGATCGCGAGCTCACCGATCGGCTTCGAGCGCTTGCCAGGGCGGCCGATCCGTCGTGGCGAGCCGGCGCGCGCGAGCGCCGCGTGCCTACTGTGGCGACGGTGTACGAGACCGAGCAAGGCCGCGCCCGCGACGAAGCCGCCGGCGGCTGCGACTGCCGTCTGGGCCGGGCCGGTCAGCGGCCCGACCGCCGTGCGCCAAGAGGGCGCCGGCAACATGCTCTCGCCGGACGGCTCGTCGGCTAGCACCGGCAGACCGTCGAGAACCTCGTCGTTGAGAGGCTCGCTCACATGCGCAAGTGTAGAGCGGGGTGCGGACCGCTTGTCGCGCCCAGTGCGCAGCGACGCTCTCGAGCGCATTCGCCGAAGCCACAGCAGGCCGGCTGAGAAGGTCTTTCAAAATGACTGCGCGTCTCGATACCCCCTGTTGTGGGACCGAGATTTATTTTGGTACCCAACCTTTATCTACAGGTTCGCAAAGGGGGTGTTTCGCAAAGGGGGGTGTCCTACAGACCACTCAAAAGATGAGCCCTACACCCCAGCCTTCACGATCCATGAACACCCACCACGAAGCCCATTTGAAAACGCGTTCCGCGAACGCCTCGCCACGAAGCCCATCTGAAACGCTCCACGAACGCCCCACCACGAAGCTCATTTGAAAGACCTTCTAAAGCTCGCGCTCGTACACGCGGTAGCGGCGCACGATCTTGCCGCCCATGCCTTCCATCGCGCGGTTCATCGGCTTGTTGATCTCGAGAATCCAGCCCATCTCGCCGCCGTGCTGCGGCGTGTTTTCGGCCGCGTCGAAGTGCATCTGGTAGAAGCGCGCGGCGACGCCCGTGTGCTGGTACTCAGGCTTGACGCCGAGCGCGAACACGCGTACCGAGTCGATTTTCTTGCGCTCGCGAAGCGCGGTCATCCAGCCGAACGGCAACAGGCGGCCGTTGAGCTTCGCGAGTACCTGGTTGAAGTCAGGCAACGTCAGGGCGGCGCCCACGACCTCGCCGGTGTCCTTCTTTTCGGCGACCATCGCCCAGTTCTCGTCGAGCACCGGCTTGAGGTCCTTGGCCATATGGCGAACCTCCTCCTCGTTGAGCGGCACCGAGGCCCAATTGTTTTCCCAAGCGGCGTTGTAGACGTCCAGGAAACGGGTGATCTCGGCGTGCAGTTCCTTCTTGCGGAATTTGCGACACACGATCCCGTGTTCTGCCTCGAGTCTGTCCGCGGCCTCCCAGATCGCCGGATGCACGTTCTCGCGCCCGGTGACGTGCAGGCTCCACATGTACAGGTCCATCGCCTTGTCGATGCCGATGTCCTGCTCGAACAGTCGCTGATAGTAGGGGTGGTGCCAAGGGCAAAGGATGATCGGCGGGCGCTCGTGACCCTCGACCAGCAGGCCGCACTCGTCGTTGGTGGTGAAGTCCATCGGGCCGACCATGCGATCGCGCCCGCGCTCGCGCAGCCACTGCTCGGCGGTCGCGAGCAAGGCGCGCGCCGCCTCGGGGTCGTCCTCGCACTCGAACCAGCCGAACAGACCCCACTCGTTGCTCTGGAACTCGTTGAAGTTGCGATCGATGTGAGCGCTGATGCGCCCGACCGGCTGCGATCCCCGATACGCCAGGAAGTACTGCGCCTCGGTGTGCTTGAAGAACGGGTTCTTCTTTTGGTCGAGCCGTTTCTTCACATCCATCAGAAGCGGCGCGACCCAGTTGGGCTCGTTACGATAGAGCCGCCACGGCAGCTTGATGAAAGTGTTCAGCTCGCCCCGGCTCGTGACCGGACGAACCTCGACGCTCATCGTCTTTCCCGAAGTCTCCACAGCCATCGCCGCGCACCCTATAGGAAGAGAGCCGATGCCCACAACGACAGACGTCTTTGCCAAGGTACGCGGCTACGAGCGCGAAGAGCTGTTGAGGGCGGCACGCGAGGCCGACCTGATGCCCTACTTCCGCACGGTCGAGTCGCCGGCGATGCCTGTGGTCGATATGGAGGGCTCACCGCGCATCATGCTCGCCTCCAACAACTACCTGGGCTTGACCGGCGACGAGCGGGTGATGCAGGGCGCCCGCGACGCGCTCACCCGCTACGGCACCGGCCTGACCGGCTCGCGCCTGCTCAATGGCACGACGCCGCTTCACCTGGAGCTCGAGCGAGAGCTCGCCGAGTGGATGGAGACCGACGATGCGATCGTCTTCACCACCGGCCATCAGGCAAACGTCGGCGCGCTTGGCACGTTGCTCGACGCGAAGGACACCGTGATCGTGGACTCCGCCGACCACGCTTCGATCCTCGACGGGGTGCTGCTCTCCAAGGCAAAGATGCGCCCATTCAGGCACAACCGGATGGACAAGCTCGCACGCGCCCTGGAACGCGCCGAGGGCGACGGAGGCGGTGTGCTCGTGGTCGTGGACGGCGTGTTCTCGATGGAGGGCGACATTGCTCCGCTGGTGGACATCGTCGAGCTGTGCAAGCGCCATGGCGCGCGCTTGATGGTCGACGAGGCCCACGGCGCCGGCGTGCTCGGCGCACGCGGCGCGGGCGCATCCGAGCTGCTCGGAATCGAGCGCGATGTGGATCTACGCATGGGCACCTTCTCCAAGTCGCTGGCGGCCTGCGGCGGCTTCGTGGCGGGACCGGCGGAGGTGATCGACTACCTGCGCATCTCCAGTCGCGCCTTCCTGTTCACAGCCTCCGCGGTGCCCGCAGCGCTCGGAGCAGCGCTGTCGGCGCTACGCATCATTCGCTCCGCGGAGGGACCCGCGCTGCTCGCGGAGGTATTGGAGAACGCGCGCTACCTCGCCGAAGGCTTGCAAGCGATCGGCTATCGCACGCTACGCGGAGAGCCCGTGCGGATCGGACCCGAGCCAGACAGCCCGATGCAGAGCATCGTCACGCCGATCGTGCCCGTGCTCGTCGGCGACGACTGGAGGGCCGCCTTGCTTTGGCGCGCGCTCTACGACCGTGGCGTGTTCACCAACTGCGCGCTTCACCCTGCCGTCCCGCCCGGCGGAGCGCTGCTGCGCACGAGCGTCATGGCAACCCACGACCGTCCCACGCTCGAGCGGGCACTCGAGGTCTTTGCCACGGTCAAGCGCGAGTTCGAGTCCGAGCACGGTCCGCTGCCCGGCCCGCTCGACGGCTAGCGACAACCTCAGCCCGAGCGAAGACCGAGGTCACCGTCGAGCCGCTCGAGCAGCCGGTCGGCCGAGGCCTGATACGAGCGCTTCGACTAGCTGGGACAGGCGCGTAAGGGCTGTCCCGCCGGCGCTTCTTCACAAGAAGAAACATCTTCAGAAAAAGCCCGCTTCTAGCGAACGTTCTGGACGAACACTGTTGACCCGGAGCGCCTCGCTGGCTAGCTTCTCAGAACGCAAAGCACGACCGTCCGAGGCCCGCCTGCAAGTCACCGGTAGAGGGGTGCCGAAGGCTTTCGCGACGCGCTCGCGAGGGAAGCAACGGATGATCGTGTGACGCGCTACTCGTCAACCAGCCAAGCTTGTTGCACGCCACGGGGGGCACCCGCGGCGGCGACGGGGAGTGAGCACACATGAACGCGACAGCGACCATTGCCCCTGCAGGCCCTCAGCACATGCGCGCGCTCGAACGCGCCAACAAGGTACGCCTTGCCCGCGCCGAGCTCAAGCGGCGCGTCGCCGGCGGCGAGATCAGCGTCGCCGAGGTGATCCTCGAATGCCCGTGGGAGGCCGACAGCATGGCGGTATCCGATCTACTGATGAGCCAGCGTCGTTGGGGTCAGACGCGCTGCCGCAAGTTTCTGACACAGATCCCGATGTCCGAGCAGAAGACGGTCGGCTCGATGACCGAGCGTCAGCGCCGCACGCTTGCGACGATGCTGACACCCAGTGGCTCGGTGACGATGGGCAGCCCTTGGCTGACGACCGGCGCGCCCCGACTCGGTGCAGCTACGGGCAGCCGGATGAGAGCTTGACCTGCCACCAGCCGGCGAGCATGCCGACCAGGCCGAGGCGTGGCCGCACCTCCCACACGCCGCAATGTCCGTCCCCCAGGTCGGCGACCGGTACGCGCACGAACTTGTAGCGACCGGGTTCGAGCTTCATCCGTTCGAGCAACGCGCGTGAGCGACACTCCAGCGCCGTGCGCTCGGCGACCTGGCTACGCACTTCGCCCACCCGCACCGCGAGGCGGTCGCGCACTCGCTCCAGCTCGGCCAAGCTCAACAGACGCGGCCCACTGAATGCCTCCCCACGATCGTCGCGCGGAGAGATGTGCGGAAAGGTGTGGGCCACGAGCCCTGAGAGCTCACGCTCCAGCTTCGACACCTGCGTCCTGAGCGCCTCGCGTGCGGCGCGCTCGTCGGTCGCAGTGCGGTTCTCGCCCAACGAACCATGGCGGTAGCGCGTACTACCGCCGCTGAAGATTAGATCTGGATCGACGCGATCGACCGTGAGCTGCTCGGATTGCACCATCTGCTGCTCCTCCCGTGGGAACGACCTCACCGATGTTAGCTGCCCGGCACGTCGCAGTAAAGAGGGAGCTTCAGCGACTCGCCTCGGCAAGCGCGGAGCAGCATGCCCACAGGGTCTCTTCGGCGTGCAGCGCCGGTACGCCCGCAACCTGCACCGCGAACAACGCCAGCCGGCGCGTCTCGGCGGTCGGCTCGTGCTCGGGAGCGAGCACTCCAAAGAGGATTGCGAGCGGACTGTCGGCGTCGGCGACGACGAGCCGGCCGCCGCCGAGGCTTGGTCCTTCCCGGCTTCGGCCCAGTCGCTCCTCGGCACGGCTCACGCGGATGCCGAGCGGGCCACTGACCGTGTCCGCATCGAGCGCCCACACCGGTACGGCGGTATCGATCAGGGCGATCGTGAGAATGTCGGCGAGCAGGCCTTCGGAGAGGAAGCCCCCGTCGAGCATCCGTTCGAGCACGGCCGTCTCGATCGGCGTCCTGTCGATATCCGGGTCGAGGCCGATCTGGCGGAAGAAGACCCTGTAGGCAGCTGGTATCGCCTCTTGACGAACGTTCACCGCGCGCGCGCCACGCCAGCGGTTGGATTGTTCGCGCAACCGCGCCAGCACCGCCGGCGGTGAGCCGGCGCCGAGCCTGCCGCTCGACGGCAGCTCGAGCGTCGCGCACATCAGCCCAAGCCCGGGCAGCTCCCGCTCGACCTCGCGCTCGCACCAGCCACGCACCGGCTGATCGCTCATGCGTGTCCCGGCCTCCAGCCGCGGTCGCGCGCGGCCGCGACCAGTTCGCTCACGCGTGCCCGCAGCGTGGCCAGAGGCGGAGTGCCCAACAGTGCCGCGCTCTGCACCACGCCTCCCGGGTAGACAAACGTGATCTGCGGGCAACTGACCATCGAGAACAGCTCTCCGAGGCGCCCTTCTCCATCGACGCCGACGGGCAATGTCAGGTGCTTGGCGCGAACCAGACGCGCGACCGAGGAGGCTCCTTCTTTGACCGCGACGGCCGCGAAGCCGACCTGCGGGAACGATCGAGCAAGCTGCTGCATGTCGTCGAGGATCCCGGGGCAGGAGCCGGCTTGGAAGAACAGCGCGAGCACGACAGGGCCGCGTTCGTAGAGCTCGCAGATGTTGAGTATCCGCGGACCGCGCTCGGCGCAGGCCGGCACTTTGCCCGCCGAACCGTCGTTTGCGTGGGTTGCCACGTCCACTTCGCCTACAGGCCCACCGAGTGCATAGGGCGCGGCAAACGGCGGTATGCGAGCGCCCGGCTTGATGCTCGTGGCACCTTTGTGCGAATCCAATGCAACGTGGATCGTAAATGCGACGAGCAGGATCGCCGCAAGCGTCACGACATAAAGGCCGTAGCGCGTGCCGGCGATCCCACTCGGGGGACCGCCGCCCGCGATCGGTCTCGGTTCGTGGCGATCGTGGGGAAGCTCCCGCGAGTCGCCACCTGCCGCGCTACTTGGTGGGTCGCCATCGGTGGAGCGTTCCGGCGAGCCGGACCGACTCATGGCGCTGTGAGCCCGCGCCGTCTCGCGCGCAGCCGGGGAGCGACCTCCCTGAGCGAGCGTATGCCGGCTCGGACGCGCTCCGTCAGTGGCTGCTCGTCTTCGGCGATCACCACCGCGGCGGGCAGTGCGATCAGTACCCCGACCAGCGACACAGACAGGTCGACGAGCGTGACGAGCCCGAAGTCACGCAGCATCGCGATGTCCGAGAGAACCAGCACGCCAAATCCCGCTATCGCGGTCACGCCCGAGGCGACGACGGCAGCGCCCGTATAGCGGTAGGCGCGACGCAGCGCCTGCACCGTCGAGTGTCCGGCCAGGCGCTCTTGGCGATGGCGCTCCGAGAGGAGCACACTGAACTCGGTGGAGATCGCGATCACAAGCGCACCGAGCGTGACCGACATCGGGTTGAGCGGGATGCGCAGCGCGAATACGACAAGCGCCGACCAGCCCGTGGCGAGTACGATCGGCGCGAGTGGCACCAGCGCGCGGCGGCGGTCGCCCCTGAATGCCACGAGCAGGATCAGCGCGACCGCCGCGAGCGCCACGAGCAGCGTGACCACGCGACGCCACGGCGAGGCGATCTGCGCTCCGGCCTGGGCGGCCAGCACAGACAGGCCGACCAGCCTCGCGCGTACGCCCGCCGGCGGATGCAGGCTTGACTGCATCTGTTCGATTACCTGTTGCTGTTGTTGAAGAGACATCAAGCGAATCCCGAACGCGAGCGTAGCCACGTGTCGATTGGGAGTGATGACGTCTTCGGAGAAATACGCCGGGAGCGCCGCGAGCAAACCGTTCACCTGCTTTTGGGTCAACTTGGCGGCGGAGCCTTCTTCGTCGTGGAAGAGGTCGGGGAGCGAGAAGGCTGGGCATAGCTGCGCCCGCCCGCAGCCCTTCGCGGAGCTGTAGCCAAAGCGCTTCAGGATGGTGCTCTCGTACGAGCTCATCCATTCGATCGTTGCGAGCTTGGTCAGGGCGTCCGAGCTGACCATCAGGTCGATCTCACCGCCGACCCCTGTGACGCGCTCGAGTTCGTCGAGGTTGTGCAGCGAGGAGAGGTTCTGCGGGGCCAGCTTGGCGATGTCGGTTTGAACTCGAGTCTGCGTATCGAGCCCCCAACCGAGCGCTGCAAGCGTCAGGCCGATCCCGAGCACACGGCCCGGATGGCGCACCGCCCGGTCGAGTGCCATGTTCGAGACGAAGCGACTGACAGCGTTGTCGGTGAGCACCTCGCGCGCACCCTGCCAGGCGAGGGCAAGCATTTCCAAAAGAGCCCGTCCTCCACGCGCACCGGGGGGAGACCAATCTCTCGACCCGACACCCATCCCTACACCGCCCTCGACGCCCATCGTGTCGACGCCCACGGAGGAGTGTCCTCGCGCACGCGCACGCGCACGCGCG
>DATHNH010000119.1:0-4561 GCA_035486255.1 Solirubrobacteraceae bacterium
CAATGAGATCGAGCGAGCGTCACGACCCGGCCGGACACCCCGACCGCCACGCCGAATGGCCTAGTTTTCGAGCGGCGCAGATGGCCTAGTTTTCACCCGGCGCCCACACCCGCACTGGCGCGAGAAGCAGGCGCCCCCCCGCGTAGCCATCGAGACTCCTGAGTCGGACGAAAAGCGGGCGTGCGAGCCACGAGCAGAGACCCGGTCCCCATAAGGGCTGATATCGCGCGGAGCTGCTCTCCCGCTCAGCTGCCGTCGCCGGCTACGTGGCCGCTGCGCCGAAGCTGCTCCGGGTCGGGGCTCATGTGCCGTCGCCTGCGTCCTCTTCCTGGCGCGCCATCTCGCGAACTAGGGTCATGCCGTCAGAGGCGCTTTCCCCGTGATGTCCCGCGTGAATGAGTCCGGCGGCGCGAAGCATCGCTCGTGTCTCGACCGGGCGCGATGCCCGGAATGGCGCGCGCGTATTGCCGAGACGCTCGATGAGTCCCTCGGCAGAGAGGTCGCGCAGGTGTCGGCTGAGGGTAGGCTGGCCCAGGCTCAGGCGTTTGCGGAGTTCGGCCTGGCCGATCGCCTCCTCGCCGAGGATCGCGCGCAGAACCCGCAGGCGCTCGGGAGAGCTCAAGGCCCGAAAGAGAAGGTTTGTCCGGCTAGGCACCTACCCTTCAAGTATGCAGATATCTGCATACTTGAACTGGAGCAACAGGAGTCTAGGCGCTGGCATTCTGGGCCCGGATCCGTCAGACTCTCCGTGCAGGCGGACGGGAGTCCTCAGTCTCAAGCGCGAGCCGAATGCCCGCTGAGCCGCCGAAGCAGGCTACCTACGAGGACGGAGCGAGCGACTTGCCAGCCGAGACAGCGCCACGACCGGCCGACGCCGGCGTCTGGGATCCGAAGGACCTGACGTCTGAGCGAGACGCCGAACTGGACACGATCACCGCGGACCAGCAGGTCCGGATTCGGCGCATCGCGATTGAGCTCGTCGGCGAGCCCTCGAAGAAGTCTGAGGGCTCCGGCTAGAGCTCGGGCACACGGGCGGGCGGCAAGAGCGTCAGCTCGTGTACCCACCGGACGCCCGCCGGCGTGACAGCGAGGCACTGCGTCGGCCCGCCGCAGCCGGGGATCGCCTTCTGCGAGGCAAACGTCCCGTCGCTGAAGCGTTGCATCTGCACCGTCGTGTCGATCGCGAAGTAGGCGAGGTCGACCGCGTCCTGCAGCGTCGTCGGCTGGATCAGGTCGTAGGCGATCGTGCTTAGGGGCTCCTCCATCTGCTCGGTGATCGCGACGCCGACCTTCTTCATCTCGTCTTCGTCGAACCCGAGAACTAGGCGTCGGACCGCCCCGGTCTGGCCGCGCCACATGCTCGAGGGCTTGTCGGTCGCTGCGTCGGTGTCGACGACTTTGGATTGCAGCGGCCAGACACGCACCTCAAGCACCCGGCCGACACCGACCTCGTCGTAGCCGGCGACGAGTACCCCAAGCGGCCAGACCGGATCGAGGAGGATCTTTCCGCGAGGCGCCGGCGTCGCGTCGCTGAGGCGCGCCTGCAGATACCCGGCGAGCGACTTTGCCGCGTCACCCAGAGCGGCGGTCTGGTCGGCCTCGGCGAGCCAGCCATTGATCACGCTGCGGATCGAATCAGAACCGATCGTCGCGATCCCGTAGGCGGCGAGACCGATCCGCCCCCACGCGTCGTAGACCTTCTGCGCGGCGTTGCTGGCAACGCGGTGGTGGTCGCCGCGACGCTGAGTCGTCCTGCTGTCGGAAGCGAGCACGATTCCGTCAGGGGCTGCCGAGGCGACCACGATCGTCACGGGCGGACGCCTCTCCGAGAGGAGAGCGCGCCCCCGCGGACGGAAGCGCGAGTGGCTGTCGGAAGAGAGAGTTCGCGCATTATCGTGCGATCGTATCATGTTCGTTGCGTTTGTTGGGGGGTTCTTAGTAGAGTACTGATGTCCTTACTTAAGTCCTTAACGCGGCATGCCACCCACCCCCCACCCGCCGGTGCCGTTCGAGCTGACGGCGCTGCGACGCCGGGCAACGCCCTTGCGGGTCGGGCTTCTGCACGTGCCGGTCGCGGGGGGCGGGCCCGGGCCTCTCGCAGAGCTCGTGCGCCAGCGCCGGGCGGTTGCGCTTGACCTACTTCTGCTCAGCCATGCGGTGTGGCCGCTCAGTAGTCCCGATCCGATCGTCGCGCCCTCGACCTTATGGGCGCGCGCCCTCGGCGTCGACGCGCGGCCAGGGATTCGAGCAACGATCTCGCGGTCGTGGAGTTGGCTTGAGCATCGGCGACTCGTAAGCACAGCTCGCGCATCGCGAGCGAGAGCGATAACGATCCTCTGTGAGGATGGGTCGGGCCGACCTTGGCAGCACCCGGTCGAGGAGAAGGAGCCTTTCTTTCAACTGCCCCACGCATACTGGGAGAGCGGGCTGCATACCGACCTCGGGTTGGCAGGCAAGGCGGTCTTGTTGATTGGCCTTTCTCTTCAACACGAGGCGCCCTACTTCGAGTTGCCGTTGGATCGTGGCTCTAGGTGGTACGGCTTGAGTGAGCGCACGGTTCGGCTCGGTCTCCGCGAGTTGCGAGCGGTGAAGCTCCTACGGACATGGGTCGAGCGACGTCCGAGCGCCAATTCCCCGACGGGTTACGCGTTCGACAGACGGCACAGCCTCAACTCTCTTAACGCCTTCGCCCGCCGTCGGCAGCGAAGCGAGCTCTAGCGCAGGGAGGCAACGGAAGCTGACGAGTCGATCGATTCTAGGCGCGGCGACGATTCCCGCCGCCGCTTGTTGACCGCAGAGCCGGTCGGCTCCATGAGCGGTGGCGTCTGGATCGGGCGCCGCGAATCGAGTGGCACTTTGCAGGTGTAGCCTGGAGTAAAGCTCGATGAGCTCGTTTGAACTAGGCATCTCGCAGGGACCGCGAGGCCTCCGGCAGCGACCCTCGCAATGGTCGCGCGCGCCCTGGCGCCGAGGTATCTGGTCGCGTGTCGAGGTAGCCACGGCGCTACAGGCTCGCCGGGCGGACCTGCTCAGAGCCATCAGCGCGCGCGGAGACGCCCGTGGCCTGTCGGAGACAGTCCTCGAGGAGGTCGTGGACGACGCAATTGGTGTCGTGGTAATGATGCGAAGGCCGATCTCCTCGGAGGCGCATCTGATGGGTGCTTTCTGGACGACGGCTCGCATACTGCTCCGCCAGCATCGCGAGGGTCGGTACCGGGTCCGGCTTGGAAGTCGGTCGCGCGTAGGGCTGGAGGTCGTCACTGGCTGGGTGGCGTCAGACGAGCTTGGACCCGAGGAGGTACTCGACCTGAAGGATCGGGCGGCGCGGGCGGCGGACTTCGTCTCGCAGCTCAGCGAGACCGAGCGCGATGTGGTCGCCGTGATGGCTACGCGCGGCGCCGGCCTCAAGCTCACTGCTCGGACGCTCGGGATGCCGGTCAAGACCGTCAAGTCGGCAGAGCGCTCGGCGAGAGCGAAGCTGGACCGCGTCGCGCTGATAGCCGCAGCGGGCCGGATGTGCCAGTACCGCGAGCGTCCGATCATCGCCTATGCGCGCGGCTCAGCGGATCCCGAGGTCGAGCGCGTTGCCCGTACGCATCTCGCAGCCTGCGCTCCATGCAGAAACGCATACGCGAAGCTCGTGCGCGAGATGCGCGCACGAGACTTCCAGCGTGACGCGGCCGCCGCCTTCCTTCCCGTGCCGGCGATATCGCTCGACCATCACTTCGGCCTGATCGGGCGAATGCTTGGGTGGTTGACGAGCCGTCCGCGCGTCGGCGGCGATCGAGTGGCCGAGGCGCTCGGTGGCGCCGGTGCCGTCAAGGTCGCTGCCGCCGGTAGCGCCGTCGTCGTCGCGACTGCAACCCTGGCCGGGGTTAGTCCTCCGATCCTGCCCCATACAACCCCGAAGTCGTCCCGTAAGCATGCGGCCATCCACAGCCATTCGGTTCGTGACGCCGCAGCCGGTAATCCGGTCACAGCGATCGTGGCCGTCCCCAGTCGAACGACCGCGGCCGGAAGTCGAGTGCAGCCAGCCCCAACGCGGCTCACGCCTCGCGAGCACGCTGAACTTGAGTTCTCCTCGCTGCGCTCGCCCCATTCCGGCGCAGGTGAGACGTACAAACGCCCCAGTGCTTCGATAGCCGAAGTACACACGAGCACTCAAAGCGCCGGAGCCGAACCTAGGGGCGCGAGCGAAGGCGGCAGCTCCGCTGTAAGTAGCGGAGCGAGTCAGGCCGCGCGAGAGTTCGGGCAGCCCTAAGTCGCACTGCCCCCACCTGGCGAGCCGGCGCCCCAACGAGAGCGCACTAGGAGGTTCGCGCGATGTGGAATGACTCGCGGCGGGCAGATGTAGACCACGGGTGAAGTTGTTGTCACTTTCGCGAGGCTGCTCGGATTTCAATGTATGGCAGCGAACGGAACCACCGGCTACCGACCCGTCGGCGTCAAGTCGCCGCTGGATGCTCTCGCTCATGAGTGGCCTCGCCTAGACCCTATGGAGCGTCGGCTTCCCGGCGTTTGGTGAAGGATCGGCCGGCACCCCGCGCATAGATGTGCGGGG
>DATHNH010000120.1:0-4612 GCA_035486255.1 Solirubrobacteraceae bacterium
GGCGCGTGACGGCAAACGCGATGACCTCGGCGATGTCCTGAGGGGTGATGGCGAGGTCCTTGACGAATTCCTGAGTGGCTCGCTTGGTCTCGGCATGCGTGATGTGGTCGGTCAACTCGGTAGCCACAGCGCCCGGCTCGATGACCATCACACGCACGTCGGGCTGCAACTCCTGGCGCAGTCCCTCCGACCAGCCGTTGATACCCCACTTGGTCGCGGCATAGACCGAGTTGCCCGCTCGGGCGGTGCGGCCGGCTACCGAGGAGATGTTCACGAGGTCGCCTCCGCCGTCGCGTAGCTGGTCGAGGAATATCTCGGTCGTGGTCATCGCACCCAGCAGGTTGACCTCCACCATCTGGCGGTGCTCGGCCCGCTGCTCAGAGGTAAACGGTGCGAGCAGCATCACCCCGGCGTTGTTGACAAGGATGTCCGCGCCACTCAGCTCGCGCTCCACGCGCTCGGCGGCCAAGACGATCGAATCGCGGTCGGTGACATCGGCCTCGATCGCGATCATGCCGTCACCAAGCTCCGCAGCCAGAGCCTGGATGCGATCCGCGCGACGCGCCAAGAGCGCAAGACGGTAGCCCTCAGCAGCGAGCGCGCGGGCGGTGGCTTCGCCGATACCGGAAGATGCGCCGGTGATGACCGCAACGCGGCCTGCATTCTGATCGGTGGTCATGGTGTTTCTCCTGGGTTGGGGACGTGCGATGGGACTGGCACGAGTCTCAGCGTCGCGGAGCCGTGCCGGCACCGGATTCAGAACGGCTCATCCAGTAGTTCAATCTTGCCCTCGGGCCAGCTTGCCGCGGGGGTGAGCGCCATCCACATGGCGCGCAGCGGCATCTCGATCAAGCCTCCGGGCTGCACCGCCCAAACGGGCTCCTCGATGAGTTGGAACCCAAACTTGGCGTACAGGCCGATGTTTGCCGGCAAGCAGAAGAGCATCGCCCGCTCGGCGTCTAGCTCATGGGCGATCTCGAGCAGTCGCTCGATCAACGTCCGCGCAAAACCGTGCCCGCGGGCGGAGCGAGTGACGATCACACCGCCGATCCCGGCTACCTGGAGCGGCGCGTCAGCCACCCTGACCTCCGCGAGGACGAGTCCGGCAAGCGCCACGAGGTTTCCCGCGTCATCGCACAGCCCGAGGTTGCGGCTCTTCTCTCGCCATTGCAGAGCTTCGCCGCCGCCGCCCCACGGCTCGTGCTCTCCGGCGATGACCTGCCGCCAGTCGCCGTCGGTGATCCTGTCCAGCTCGACCAGTCGCATCTTTGCAAACGGTAGTGGCTGGGACAGCGTAGATTCCTCCGATGGCTACAGAAGGCCTGCGCCGGCGCCTGACCGAGCTGTTGAGATTCGTGGTCCCGCCCGTACCCGAGTTGCTCGTCCACGCTGAACGGGAGCGGGTCGGATACGTCGAGCGGGTGGTCGGCTACACAGGCGACGAGGGCGACGTGCCGGCGCTGCTCCTGGTTCCTGAGCATCCCTGTGGCGCGGGCGTGGTGGTGCATCATCAACATCACGCGCAGTGGCACCTCGGCAAGTCAGAGGTAGCGGGACTTTGCGGAGACCCGTGGCAGGCTTTTGGACCGGCCCTAGCCCGGCGAGGCGTGACGGTCATAGCTCATGACGCTGTCGGGTTTGAGGACCGCAGGCCCGGGGGTCCTGGTACCGATGCTCGGGAGTCGGACGCAAACGACTACTTCACGACGATGTGCTATCGGCTCGTGCGGGGGCGGCCGCTGATGAGCGCTGTCCTCGCCGATGCCGCGGCGGCGCACTCGGTGCTTGCGGGGCTGGACGGCATCGAAGAGGCACGCATCGGGGCGCTCGGGCACTCGATGGGTGGTGCCGGCGCTCTGTTGCACGCTGCCCTCGATGAACGGATTGCGTTCGCCGTCATTAGCGGCTCCGCGTGCACCTACAAGGACAGGATGGTCCGCGGCGTCGGTATCGACTGCGCCCAGGCGATCCCGGGCTTGCTCGAGCTCGGGGACCTGGACGACATCGTCGGACTGGTTGCACCGCGGCCGTTGCTGCTGTGCTCGGCCGAGGAGGACAAGTACTCGCGTGACGCTCCTCGCATCGCCCAGGCGGCCGAATGCGCTTACCGAAACGCGGGAGCACCGCAGGCCATCGAGCATCGTCGCGCGCGTGGCGGGCACGCCCTCACCGAGGAGCGCTTCGAAGGTATCGTCGATTGGGTGATTGCTCAACTGAGCGACAACGGGAGCATCAGATGACGATCAGGGTGCGTCGAGGGCCCGTTCGCGCTGGTATCGGCGCCAGGTGCGTCGCGTACCCGCAACTCCCGCGATGAGGAGTGCGAGTGGCACGAGTACCGCGGCCAGGATCAGGATCGCGATGACGACGACGAGCAGTATCTGACCTGCGTCGTGGAAGCCTTTGTGGAAGGTGAGTCCTTCATTACCCGCGCGTGTGTCGCCGAGGATGCTCACTTCGACTTCGGATGTGCTCGCACGCGCTGAGATCGAATTCACGGAGGATTGTGCTCGGGTGATCGCCGTGCGGGACGCCGCCAGGCGAGTGTGCAGGCTGTCGATCTGCGCTTCGGTGCTCGCTGCCGCGAGTGCATGCAGCAACGCTCGCTGTTCAGCTTCGGCGTCGCTCAATTGCCGATGCGCGGCGTTGTAGGCACCGGTGATGTCCTGCAGGGACTGGTTCTCCGCGCGAACCGGAGCCAGACGCGCGATCGCTGCCAGCGCGGCGGCGAGTCGCGCGCTGGGAAGCCTGAGCGCGAGTGTGGCTTCGCTGGCTCCCTGCCGCTGAACCTGCACATTGGACGACTGCACGTAGCCGCCGTCGCGCACCGTGAGCTGCGCGACCTGGTCGGATGTCACCTGCAGGTTCTGGGGGCTGCTGTCCAGCGTGATGGACGCCGCGAGCTGCTGCACACGCCCGGGTGCGGAGAACGCGCCGGTTGCGCTCGGGGCGGCGATCGACGGTGATGCCTGCGCCCCTGTCGAGGCAGACGAGCCCTCCGACGTTGCCGAAGGAGTCGGCGTGGAGGAGCGAGACGACGGCGCTGTGGCCTTTGGGCCACGGGCGCCAGGGCTGAGGGCAGCGCCTGGCGTTCTCTGCATGGGAGCCGGGGACTCGACAGCAGGCGTGGATCCGTGCGATCCCAAGATCAGCAGCGTCGCGACGAGCGCGACGGTCACAGTCGCGGTTGCGGCAAGAGCCGAGCGCCGATGAGATGCGAGTGACCACGAACCGCGCCGACGGCGCGCAAACGCGCCAGACAGCGAAGCCGACGTGTCGCCTGTCGAAATCCGTCGAGGCGACCGGGCGGAGTCATGACTGTGCATCCGCGTCTCAGCCTCCCGGGCGCTACCTTCGAGTGCACCGCGGCGCTCGAGCTCCTGCGCGAGGCGAACTTCAAACGCGGGGGTCATTGCGGGAGCGAGCGCACGCACGTCATCGCGCAGCTCTCGCCACGCACGCGCGTCCGGGCGCTGCGACTCACCGCGAAGCGCGGCTTCCAGCTCCGCAGTCCAAGTCTCTTGGCCGGGCAACGGCTCGTCGGTCGGGAATGGAACGATCCTCATGCGACCTCCTCGTGGCCGGCTTCGGCACAGTGCTTGCGCAACTGCGTGAGCGCACGGTGAAGCCGCGTACCGGCGTTGGACTCGCTGATGCCCAGGGCACGTGCAAGCTCGCCGTTGGAGAGCTGACCGTGAAACTTCAGCAGCACGAGCTCACGCTCGCGAAGCGGCAACGATGCGAGCGCATCGAGCACCGTTGCGCGACGCTCCACATCCTCGAGCGCGTCACCAGAGGCCCGATCGTCTACGAGATTCTCCCCCAGGTCGTAGCTAGTCCTGCGCCTTCTTTGACGTAGCTCATCCAAAGCGGCATTGCGAGCAATCGAGAACAACCAGGCGCGCGGAGTGCCGCGCCGGCGATCGAGGCGCAAACGCGAACGGTAGAGCCGCTCGAACGCGAGCGCGGTGAGATCCTCAGCCGTCGAGCGATCGCCCAGCAGAGAGATCAGATACCCATGCACATCGGCAGCGCACTCCCTGAAGAGGGCATCAAAGGCGGCAGAGTCGAGGACACCCTGGCTGGATGTCGCTCCAGTCCGCGACGGTGGCTGCTCGGAAGAGGACACGGGAGTGCTCATCACCCTAACTACGACGGTGACCGCAATCCATCACAAGCCATTCACGCTGCTGCCCACCACTCGACCCGCACCGTTGACGACATCGCACACAACGAGTGCCGTCCGGTCCGCGCTGGACCATTGACATATGTCTGACGCGACTAACTTCCCTCCAGCAAAGTCTCGACCGTGAGACTGATTCCCTCGGTACGCATGCCCAGCCTCTCTATGCACTGGGTCATCGCCGCTTGCGCCACCACCTCCAGATGTGTCTCCTCGACGCCCGCTACGCGTCCTGACAATCGGAAGGTAATCCCGCTCAGGACCGCGTCCGTGCCGTCGTCGGTCTTGCCTGAGAGTGTCAGCGTTACGTGGCTGACAAGCTCGCGAGCCTGGGTGCCTTCCTCGACGAGCTGCTTGGCAACGAGCCAAGTGAAGACACTGCCGATCGCTCCGGCAAGCAGCTCGCCTGGCGATGTCGCCAGTGGATCA
>DATHNH010000121.1:0-2124 GCA_035486255.1 Solirubrobacteraceae bacterium
GACGGGGCGCTCTCGGAGAGCATCTGCCGGCGCATGATCTCGAGGCTCGCGTCCCAGGAGCCCGGTTCCGGGCGCTCGCCCGCGGCCGCCTCGGTCCAAACGAACTCGCCGATGCCTTCGCTGCGGAAGCGCTCTGTCTCCCGCGGCAGCACGTCCTCGAACAGGCGCGACTGGTAGGTGAGGATTCTGCTGGGGTGATCCTCAGGGAGCTCGGCCGCCACGTAAAGCAAAAGCGGCGCAATCGTGGGATGCGCAGCGGTGACGATGCGCGCACCGGCCGTCAGGAACACCCGGGCCAGAGAGACGACGGCGTCGGTGATCTCGAGCGAGTCGAACGGGCCGTCCCAGCGCTCGGGGTTGGGGATGCTCGCGGAGACGAACAGCGTGACCGACTCAAGGGCAGGATCGAAGGCAGGCTCCGCGAAGCGCAGGCTCATGTCCACACCGCTCCTACGGCATTCTCCGCTCTGAGTGTCAGAGATCGTTCACCGGTCACCCAAGTCAGATGCTCGCGCAACGGCTCGCGCAGCACCCGCGCGCTGTGCACGAGCATCGCCTCGACTCCGTCTCCGTGCCCCAACCGAGCCTGGTCGAGCTGCTGCAGGTCGGCGGCGGTCGGCAGCCGCGGGGCGACACCGACGAGTGTTTCGCCCGAGGCATGCTCGACGAGCAGGCGCCAGCCGCGCCGCGGCGTGCACGCGTACGCACCGCCGGCGAGCGAGGCCTCTTCGACGCTTCGCGTTAGGCTGCGACGGCGCCGTACGATCCCGTAGGCGTGGGCGGCCTCGACCTCCGCGAGCAGGCGATCCCGCGCGGGCGGCGTTAGCACGTCGTAGCCGTGTTCGTCGCTCTCCAGATCGCCGGGTGTCAGAGCGATCCGCGGCAGCCGCGGGCTCCCCGGCACGGGAGGCGGGTCGCCCGGCCATTGCACGATCAGGATCCCCATCGCATGGCTGAGCGCGTAGTCGACCTCGTCGTAGACCCAGGCGGAGAGGTGCGCGAGTTCGGTCTCGAGCACGAGTAGGAAAGCGTGGTCCTCGAGGGCGTCGGCGATGTAATCCTGGACGCGCTCGCCGGGCCTGATCGCGAAGCGGTCGATGAACGGCTGGAAGCCGTGATGGCTGAGGACGTCGTGGAGCTGTTCTGCGGCACCGAGTCCATCCTCGCGCTTATGGCTGATAAAGACGCGTCGCTGCTTGTCCTCGATGCCGAGCTCCTCGAGCAGGATCCGCGCAATACGCACTGCCGGGTCCTCGCCGCTCCACTCGACCCCGTTCAGGTTGTGCAACTCGGCCGCTACCTCGTTGCTGAACTCCGCGAGGGAGGAGACGACCGGGACGACGGTCGTGCCGGTGTCGAGGAGCGCTTGGGCTTCGGAGGCAAATGTCGGGTCCCCGAGCGTGTCCTCCCCCCCGAAGTAGACGCCCACGCTCGGCTCCTCTTCGCCCGCCGGTTCTCGATTCACCTTGACAACGAGCGCCCTGTGCAGACCCAACTCCATGAGCTCGGTCAGCACGGCCTCCTTAAGGGCCGTGCATCTCACATCGCCGTCACGTGCGAGCAGATGGATGTGGTAGGTAGCTGACGCCGTCATTCCAACCAGGCGAATCCTATATGCTGCGCGGCTCGGAGATCGGAATGGCGCGCAAGGTCTATTTCAGCTTCCACTTCCAGCGCGACTACTGGCGCGTGGGCAACGTCCGCGGCTCGCGTGTGATCTCGGGCCTCGAGAAGACTCCTTTCTACGACGGCGCCACCTGGGAGAAGCTCAAGCGCAAGGGCGACCGGGCCGTCCAGGCGTGGATCGAGCGCGAACTCAAGGGAACTTCGGTGACTGTAGTGCTGGTCGGTGCCCAGACGGCGGGGCGGCGCTGGGTGAAATACGAGATTCGCCGCAGCCTCGACCTCGGTAAGGGACTGATGGGGATCGACATCTCTAAAATCGCCAACCAGAGAGGGGTCCGTGACCGATCGGGGCCTAACCTGGGCAGCCTCCAAGATGTGCCGACAGCCACGGCTCATCTTGCCTCCATCTTGCGCGCACCGTAGACGATGTCTGCCGGGATGCGACCCCGCGTGAGTCGCCCGTGGTGGACGCGGTCGGTGTTGTAGAAGCGCAGGTAG
>DATHNH010000122.1:0-2135 GCA_035486255.1 Solirubrobacteraceae bacterium
GCTGTCGGCAGGGCAAGAGCTATGGGCGAACAAAGACGGGGTTGAGGTCGGGATGGGACGCACACGTCTGGCGGCAGTCGCGCTTACAACGGCGACACTCGTCGTGGCCGGCTGTGGTGGATCGGAAGCCAAGCCACTCACACGCGCTGAGCTCACCGCCAAGGCGAATGCGATCTGCAAGACAGTCGCCGGGAAGTTCGCGACCAAGGACATCAACAACAAGCAGGAGATCGCACGCGTGGTCCCTGAACTTGCGGCTTTCGAGCAGACCGCGTTGACCGAACTGAGCAAACTCATTCCGCCCGCCAATCTCGCGAATGACTGGAAGCAGTTCGTCGCGGGCGCCGGGACGCTCGCCGAAAACACCGCGAAGCTGGGCGAATATGCGAGAGCGAACAACCTCAAAGCCGCCGGTGGCCTGATCGCCTCGAGCGAGGCCGTTCAGCGACAGATGCGGGCGACGGCCAAGCGAGATGGGATCGCGGAGTGCGAGCGGGTCAGCTAGCGACGAGCTTCTCTGATACCGCGTTCCATGTCGCGCTTGGACTCGCGCTCACGTAGGGTCTGGCGCTTGTCATAGAGATCCTTACCACGAGCCAGTGCAATCTCGACCTTGGCGTGAGCACCCTTGAAGTAGATGCGTGTCGGCACGAGCGTCAGGCCACGCTCTGAGACGCGCCCGGCAATGCCCTCGATCTGCGAGCGGTGCAGTAGCAGCTTGCGTGGGCGCTCGGGATCGTGGTTCTCGCGCGAGGCCGGCAGATATGGTGGGATGTGCACGGACTGCAACCACAGCTCGCCGTCACGGATAGCGGCATAGCCGTCCTTGAGCTGGGCGCCGGAGGCACGCAGCGCCTTCACCTCGCTGCCCTGCAGCGCGATCCCGCACTCCACGCGCTCGGTCAGCTCGTAGCGGTAGGAAGCGTAGCGATTGCTCGCCACGTCGCCGGCACCGATCTTGCGCTTCTTGCCCTTTGCTTTGGCCATCGGTCGAGACTAACGAGCCGGGACCAGATCGACCCGCCCGGCGCGGGCGTCCACACGCGCGACCCTCACCTCGATCGCCTCGCCGAGGCGCAGCATCGTGCCGGAGCGCTCGCCGCGCATGATCGTCGACTGCTCGCCCAGAGACCACCACTCGCGCTCCTCGCCCGAGCTCAGCAGCCGCACGGGGAGCATTCCCTCGTAGATCGGCCTCTCCCCTGCTCCAAACGCGACGAACGCTCCGGCCTCGATCAAGCCGGTGACCTCACCCGCGAAGACCTGGTCGTAGCCGCCGTCGAGCAGTACCTGTTCGAGCAGGAAGCACGCCGCGATGTCATCCCCCTTGTGCTCGAGCTTCGCGGCTTCGCGCTCACGCTCGGATGTCGATTCACCCAGCTCCATGAGCTTGCGCACACCCGTCGCGCGCTCTCCAGCGCCAATCGAGGACAGCAGCGCCCGGTGGCAGACGAGGTCTGGGTAGCGGCGGATGGGAGATGTGAAATGGCAGTAGCAGGATGAGCGCAGACCGGCGTGCCCAACATTCTCAGGCGAGTAGCAGGCCTGCTTGAGCGAGCGTAGGACAAGCGAGGAGAGCGCTATCCGACCCGTTCCCGTGCGGCGCACATGGGCATCGACGCGACGGGAGATATCACCGACGAGCTCCGCCGCCTTGGCCAGGGGCAACGGGTCTGGCAGCGGCGGAGTGGGGACGCTCAGCGAGGCGAGCTGGGCGACGAGCGTGCGGATGCGCTCGGGATCGGGGCGCTCGTGGACGCGGTACAAAAACGGCACCGACGCCTGGGTGAGCCGGCGCGCGACGGCTTCGTTCGTGGCGATCATGAGATGCTCGATCAGGCGGTGGGACTCGGTTTGCGCGCGCATGCATATCTGGGTGACGTTGCCGCGCTTGTCGAAAGAGAACTCGGGCTCTCCTGAGTCGATCACGAGGGCGCCGCTCGACTCACGCGCCCGCTGCAACTCGGTGGCCGCGGCGCGTGCTGCATCGAGCGGGCCGCCCCACGGCTCGGACGCCGGCTCGCCCTGCGCGAAGATGCGATCGACCTGCTCGTAGTCGAGGCGCATATCAGAGCGGATCAGCGAGCGATAGAAGCTTGCGGATAGCACCTCTGCTCCGCGCAAGAGGAGCTCTG
>DATHNH010000123.1:0-3153 GCA_035486255.1 Solirubrobacteraceae bacterium
ATCGAGTCAGCATCACAAGTGGAGAGCAGCAATGCAGCTGAACCTCTTTCTCGACTCTTCCGATCTGCCGTCAAGCCCCACGTCGCCGAGCCCGCCGCAGGGCGCCTGGGATCAACTCGACGAGACCGCGCGGATCGCTGCGCTCGAACTGCTGGCGCGCCTCATCGCGCGCGTGATCGCAGACGCGCCGATAAAGGAGCTGGGACATGAATGAGCGCGCGAAGATCACGGCGAGCCATCACTCGCGCCAAGATATCGTCTATTTGCGTCAATCGAGCCCGGCGCAGGTCGAGCACAATCGCGAATCGACGGAGCGACAGTATGCGCTCGCCACCAAAGCTCGCGAGCTCGGGTGGCCTGATGAACGCATCGTCGTCATCGACGAGGACCTCGGTCTCTCTGGCTCCGGCTCGGTCGCGCGCTCCGGCTTTGCGCGCCTCACCGCTGAGGTCGCCCTCGCCCGCGTCGGGCTTGTTCTTGGGCTCGAGGTGTCGCGCCTCGCTCGCAACAACGCCGACTGGCACCGCCTCATCGATCTCGCCGGGCTGACCGACACACTGATCGGAGACGCTGACGGCATCTATCATCCGGCGTTGTTCAACGACCGTTTGCTGCTCGGCCTCAAAGGAACGATGAGCGAGGCCGAGTTGCACGTGCTGCGCGCCCGGCTCAACGGCGGGATTCGTAATAAGGCTGCAAGAGGTGAACTGCGGCGCGGACTTCCCGTAGGCTTCGTGTGGGGCGAAGCTGACGGCGAGGTTCTGTTCCACCCCGATGAGGCCGTCATCACAGCCATCCGCTCCATCTTCGCGCGCTTTGCCGAGACAGGCTCGGCGCGACGCGTTTGGCTCTGGTTGCGCGACCAAGGCCACAAGCTCCCGCTGCAGATGAGCGCGCACGCCGAGATCCGCTGGGTCGAGGCCAGCTATCACGCCATCCACCAGGTTCTGGCCAACCCCGTCTATGCTGGAGCTTACGTCTATGGCAAGACCCGAACAGAGATGACCCTCGACGCCTCAGGCGTTCGGCGGAAACGGATCAGACTTCTGCCCCGCGATCATTGGCAGGTGCTGATCAAAGAGCATCACGAAGGATTCATCGACTGGCAGACTTATGAGGCTAACCAGCAACGCATCGCGCGTAACACGCGACCCGGGCCGCACAAAGCGGGTGGTGCTGTGAGGGAAGGCAACGCCCTCCTGCAGGGCCTCGCCAGTTGCGGGCACTGCGGCCGCCGTTTGCGCACGCATTATCGCGGCCGTAATTCGGCACCTGGATATCATTGCGCCGGCGAGCATCTTGTCGAGGGGCGCGGCAGCTACTGCCTCAACATTGGCGGCGTGCAGATCGACGACGCCGTGACACGCGCATTCATTGCAGCGCTTGAGCCAGCCAAAATCAGAGCGACATTGGCAGCCACCGAGCAAATCGAGATGGATCGCGAGTCTGCGCTCAAGCACTGGCGGCTAGGCGTCGAGCGGGCGAGCTATGCAGCAAGTCTTGCCGAGCGTCGCTATCGTGCCGTCGATCCCGACAACCGGCTGGTGGCGCGTGGCCTCGAGCGTGCATGGGAGGAAAGTCTGACATCGCTCGAAGCAGCGAAGGCTGAGCTGGCCCGCCGCGAGGAGGAGCGTCCGCGCATGCTCTCGATCGAGGAGCGCGATCGCTTGGGCACCCTCGGCCCCGACCTCGCCGCCGTATGGACCGCAGCCACGACTACGCCACGCGACAGGAAGGAGCTGTTCGGTACGCTGATCGAGGAGGTGATTGTCAAGGTCGAGCGCGGTAAGTCTGCAGCCCACCTCACGCTGCGCTGGAAGGGCAGTGCACTGACCGAAATCGACTTGGGCCTGCCTCGCTCGCGGCCAGCAACCGTGCGCACCGATGAGGACACGGTCGCGCTCGTGCGCCGCTTGGCAGTCCACTACCCCGACACTGTGATCGCCGGCATCCTCAATCGGCAGGGCCGCAGGACGGCGCGCGGTCATCGCTTCGAGGGCAATCGTGTTTGCAGCCTACGGACGCACTGGAAGATTCCGTGCTTTGTCCCGAATACTGACGCCGCTGCAGGTGAGCTGCTGACCATCAAACGTGCGGCGACCGCGCTCGGCGTCGCACCGTCGACCATTCATCGTCTCATCAACGACGGCATCATCGCTGGCGAGCAGATCACGCCCGGTGCGCCCTGGCGCATCCGGCTCACCGACGAGCTCAAGGCCCGATTCAACTGTGAAGCTGGCGAAGGATTCCTGCCGATGCGTGAGGCGATCCGCGCTTTCGGCGTCTCGCGTCAGACGGTGTTGCAGCGTGTCAAGCGTGGCGAGCTTGAGGCCATCCATGTCACGCGCGGACGGCAAAAAGGACTCCGGATCAAAGTGATGGCCCGTCAGAGCGAACTATTCGAGGGAGCTTCATGAACCAGGGGGCAGCATGAAACAGGATCCAAGAAGCTGCGGATGTCGGCATCAAGCACCCAGTTCACACGCTGGCTCATGAGCGCCGTGTGAAGCGCGTCAAGCGCCATGTGCGGATTCCGCCACGGCCGGAAGCCGTAGGAGAACCCAAGGAAGTCGGTCTCATAGATGGCACTCAGCAATTCGGCGACCGCACTTTGGACGATCTTATCCTCCAACGCCGGCACGCCGAGTGGTCGCTGTCCGCCATCGGCTTTCGGGATATAGACGCGACGCACCGGTTTTGGTCGGTAGCGCCCGGTGTGGATGCGTGCGCAGAGGTCTTGGAGATTTGCCTCCAAGTCTTGCTCGTACATCTCAACCGTTATCCCGTCGACTCCCGCACTCGCCTGCCGCTTCTGGCGCCGGAATGCGCGTTCGAGCGCTACCCGATCAACATGATGCAGCAGTGCAGTGAACCGGGTCTGGTCGGCCCGACGGGCCGCCGCATTCACCCGCGCGAGGTTAGGCAGCAGGATTCCCCGGCTCTGTGTCCGGCCCTTCGCCTCCTTGCACAGGGTCTCCCCGGGCTGGTCCCTTCCCTCCACGCGTCTCGTTTCCTTCGACGGCTTCATCGGTAGTATGAACCAGTCCGACTCCCGACCTCAGCTCGGAGAACGGCTTCGGATTTTCCTCGCCGCCCTCCCCCGCCAGAGACCAATCCGGCGGCCCCGGTCGGGCCTCTCATGTTCCGATGATT
>DATHNH010000124.1:0-3130 GCA_035486255.1 Solirubrobacteraceae bacterium
GAGCTGTCGCACTACTCCTCGGGCACGAGCGACGTGGAGTACCTGTTCCCAATCGGCTGGTCGGAGCTTGAGGGGATCGCCAACCGCGGCGACTTCGATCTCAAACAGCACGCCGAGTTCTCGGGCGATAAACTCGAGTACTTCGATCCTGAGACCAAAGAGCGCTACATACCCCACGTGATCGAGCCCGCCGCCGGCGCCGACAGGGCGACGCTTGCGTTCCTCGTAGACGCCTACGACGAGGAAGTCGTGCAGAGCGCGAGCAGCGAGGATGGATCGGCGGAGAAGAGCGACAAGCCGCAGGAAACCCGCACCGTGCTGCGCCTGCACCCACGCCTGGCGCCCGTGAAGGTGGCAGTGATGCCGCTCGTCAAGAAGGACGGCCAGCCGGAGCTTGCGCGCAAGATCTACGAGGACCTGCGCGGACGTATGCAGAGCGAGTACGACGAGGGCGGCTCGATCGGCAAGCGCTACCGCCGCCAGGACGAGATCGGCACCCCGTGGGGCGTGACGATCGACCACCAGTCGATCGACGACGGGAGTGTCACGCTGCGAGACCGCGACTCGCTGGCCCAGGACCGGATCGAGATCGAGGAGCTTGCCGGCGAGCTCGAAAAACGGTTGGCCGCTCCCTGGCGCACGCCCAAGCTGGGACCGTCGGAGCCCGAGGGTCGCTAGCGTGCGGGCCGCGCATATTCTGGACCGCCTACACGTAAGACCACCGCTAGGAGAGACATGGACTTCGACCTGACCGACGAGCAAGAGCTGATCCGCAGCACCGCACGCGAGTTCACCGACAAGGAGATCGTGGAGCAGGCGAAGCAGAACGCGCGCAACCACCATTTCGACCTGGAGATCGTGAAGAAGATCGCCGACCAGGGCTATTTGGGGGCGATCGTGCCCCGCGAGTACGGCGGCGCGGGTCTCGATTACCTCTCCTACGGGCTGGTGGTGGAGGAGATTGGCAGGGGTTGCTCCTCGGTGCGCACCGTCATCTCGGTGCAAACCTCGCTCGTGTGCAGCGCGATCCTCAAATGGGGCACCGAGGAGCAGAAGCAGCACTACCTGCCGAAGCTGTGCTCGGGCGAGTGGCTGGGCTGCTTCGGGTTGACCGAGCCCGACACCGGCTCGGACGCCGCCAAACAGCGCACGCGCGCGAAGAAGACCGACACAGGCTGGGTGATCAACGGCGCGAAGATGTGGATCTCGATGGGCAACTACGCGAAGGTGGCGCTGATCTTCGCCCAGACCGACCCCGAGTTGGGCCACAGGGGGCTGGCATGCTTCATGGTCGATACCGATCAGCCCGGCTATCAGGCGAGCACGATCGAGCACAAGATGGGGCTGCACGCCTCCGACACCGCCTCGATCGCCCTGGAAGACGTGGAGGTCTCAGACGATCAGATGCTTGGCGAGATAGGCGACGGCTTCAAGGTGGCGATGTCCTCGCTCGACTCCGGGCGCTACTCGGTGGCGGCCGGCTGCGTGGGCATCTGCCAGGGGTGCGTGGAGGAGTCGGTCAAATACGCCAAGGAGCGCGAGCAGTTCGGCAAACCGATTGCGAGCTTCCAGCTCGTGCAGGCGATGATCGCCGACATGGTGCTGAAGACCGACGCCTCGCGCATGCTCGTGTATCGCGCGGGCTTCCTCAAGGACAAGGGCCGCCCGAACACCCTTGAGACCTCAGTCGCCAAGCTGCACGCCACAGAGGCGGCGGTGGAGTGCTCGAACACGGCGATCCAGGTGCACGGCGGCGCGGGCTACGTGGACGATCACCCGGTCGAGCGCTATTTCCGAGACGTCCGCGTCACGACCCTGTACGAGGGCACCTCCCAGATCCAGAAGCTGATCATCGGCCGGGCGATGACCGGCATCAACGCGCTCGTGCCTTCCTGAAAGGAACCTCGATGAACTCGGAGGCGTCGGATTTGGGGGGATTGGATGGGCGTGCCGCGGGTGTGATCGGCATTGTGGGCTCTGGCACGATGGGCTCTGGTATAGCCCAGCTCGCTTGCAAGGCCGGTGCCCGCACGCTCCTGCACGATCCGCTGCCCGAAGCGCTCGCGCGCGGGACGCAGGCAGTCCATGACGGCCTGAACAAAGAAGCCTCGAAGGGAAAGCTGACAGCCGAGCAGGCGCGCGTGGCCGGCGAGCGCCTGGAGCCAGTGGATCGACTGGAGCAGTTGAGCTCGTGCGAATTGGTGATCGAGGCGGCCCCCGAGCGGCTCGACGTCAAGCACGTGCTGTACGGGCGCCTGTCGGAGATCGTGAGCGAGCAGTGCGTGCTTGCGAGCAACACCTCGTCGCTGCCGATCACCGGCGTGGCGGCGGGCGCTACCCATCCGGAGCGTGTGGTGGGCATGCACTTCTTCAACCCGGCACCGCTGATGCGTCTGCTGGAGGTGATCGCCGGCCTGCTCTCCGACGAGCGCGCATTGGCCATAGCGCAGGCGACCGGCCTCGCGATGGGCAAGGACGTGATCCGCGCCGCCGACGTGCCCGGCTTCATCGTGAACCGCTGCAACCGCCCGTTCGGCCTCGAGGCTCTGCGTCTGTTGCAAGAGCGGGTCGCGGACATCGAGACGATCGACCGCATCGTGCGACTCGGCGGGGGCTTTCGCATGGGCCCCTTCGAGCTGAGCGACCTCGTCGGCGTGGACACCGGCTTCGACGTATCGAAGAGCTTTTACGAGCTGAGCTTCGGCGAGCCGCGCTGGCGTCCCTCGCCCATACAGGCGCGCCAGGTGGCGGCCGGACTACATGGGCGCAAGACGGGCCGCGGCTACTACGACTACAGCGGAGAGGGTCCACATCGCCCCGCCGACCCGGACCCGCCCGCGGGCGGAGGCGACGCGATAGTGACGGGCGAAGGACCAGTGGCGGACGCGCTGCGCACGCTCGCCCCTGGACAAGGTGGTCCCCAGATCGTCGTGGACGGGCTCGGTGGCAGCGTGGACGGCGAGCCCTTCTACGCAATCGTGCCGCTCGCCCTGGTCGAGGTCACCGGCGAGGCCGGCGAGAGGACGTTTCAGAGCCTCGGCCTACACACCGAGCGCGTGCAACCCGCCCCCGCCGGCGTGCTCGCGAGGATCGTATGCCAGCTGGTCAACGAGTCGGCGTTCGCGCTCGG